>CAZZLB010000239.1:0-5236 GCA_964654655.1 uncultured Rhodoferax sp.
ATGCCACCTTCGCTGTCGGCGCTGAAAGGCACACCCTCGGCCGCCGCTGCCGCCGCCAGGCCCGTGACGAGCGAGCGGGTCTTTCTCGACAGGTCTTCAAAGAATCCGGGTTTGCTGATTTCATGCAAAGTGGCCAGACCACAGGCCGTGGCCACCGGGTTGCCCGACAGCGTGCCGGCCTGGTAGACGTCGCCGAGCGGTGCCAACTGCTCCATCACGGCGCGCTTGGCACCAAAGGCCGCCAGCGGCATGCCGCCACCAATGACCTTGCCCATCACCGTCATATCGGGCTCGAAGCCAGGAATCTGGCGCGCATACACGCTTTGCGCGCCGCCGAGAGCGACCCGAAAGCCGTTCATGACTTCGTCAAACACCAGCAGCGCACCGTACTCGGTACACAACTCGCGGCAGCGCTTCACGAACGGAACCGAGGCGCGCACAAAGTTCATGTTGCCGGCAATCGGCTCGATCATCAGGCAGGCAAGCTCCTTGCCATACAGGCCGAAGGCTTCTTCGAGCTGCGTCACGTTGTTGTATTCGAGCACCAGCGTGTGTTGCACCACCTCCGGCGGCACGCCGGCACTGGTGGCGTTGCCAAAAGTCGCCAGACCCGAGCCGGCCTTGACCAGCAGGGCGTCGGCATGACCGTGATAGCAGCCCTCAAACTTGATCAGCTTGTTGCGGCCGGTGGCACCGCGCGCCAGGCGGATGGCGCTCATGGCGGCTTCGGTGCCGGAACTGACCAGGCGCACCATGTCCATGGAGGGCATGAGCTTGAGTATTTCCTCTGCCAGCTGCACTTCGCGCTCGGTCGGCGCGCCGTAAGAGAAGCCTTCCAGCACCGCTTGCTGTACTGCCTGGACAACCGCTGGATGCCCGTGCCCCAGAATCATCGGGCCCCAGGAGCCGATGTAGTCGATGTAACGTTGCTCATTGGCGTCCCAGAAATAGGCGCCCTGGGCGCGCTTGACAAAGCGCGGCGTTCCACCGACCGCCTTGAAAGCCCTGACGGGTGAATTGACGCCGCCGGGGATCACCCGTTTGGCGCGATCGAACAGGGCTTGATTGTGGTCGGTGGAATGTGTCATGTGCGAGGGCGCCTTCGGCTGCAGGTCAGGTTTTACAATGAAGCCATTCTATTGGAAGGCGTTTTGCTGTGAGCTCGACCAACACCTGGATTTGCCCCGAGTGCGGCACGCGCAGGGAAGATTTCGAAGGGGTGCAGCCTTGACCGCGGCGGACCAGTTGTCCGTCGAGTGGCGCTGGATCGATTTTGCGCTGCCGATGCAGCAGCAGGCTCTGGCCTGCGAGCCCCAACTTCAGTCACGCATCGACGCTTATGTGCTCAAGCTGATCCGCTCTGGCGACGCTGCTTGTGCGCAGGCCATGTGCGATATCAGCCTCGGTCTGGTGGGCGCCCAAAGCGAACAACAGCCCCGCGTTTTCTGGCAGATTTGCGCCGCCTATTTTGAGGCCATGGCGAGTGGTTTGTGCGCCGCCGATGCGCAGGGAAAACGCGCGCTGTCGCAAATCTTGCTGCAGTACCGGGCGCTGGCGCGCGGCCAGACCGATGTTTCTGCTCGATTGGCGCGTGAGTTGTTGCGCATGCTGGCGCAGGTCGATGTGCAGCGCGCAGCACAGTTGCCGCTGCTGGGTGCGGTCTGGCGTGCCTACGGCTTGTCCGGGCCGGCGCTGCCAGACCAGCAGGACCAGATCAAGGTGATTGGGGACTTGCGCATTGGCATCGCGGAATTCAATGCCTATCTGAACGAAGCCGACGAGTGCTCACGTTGCCTGCACCTTGAACTCAGCGAATGGGCACTCGAACTGCACCGGCCACTGTCGCAGAGCACGCTGGAGTGGGCGCATTCGCTGGCTGCAAGCTCAGCGCGCATCGGACTGCCTGCTTTGTCAGAGATCGCGCGGGCGCTTGAATTGGCCCTGCGTCACGTGCAGGAACACGCGCCCGGCTTGCCAGAGCACGCTGGCGTGTTTCTGGAGGCAGCAGAAGACCTGCGTCGCCTGTTGCATCAATTTGCAGCCGGCTTCATCAAGCAGCCTTTGCCTGGCTTGCTGGAGGCTTTGCAGGAGATCGAGCGCTTTGATTTTGCCCAATCGGAATCTGCCAGTCCTTCATTCACCGAAGAGACATCCGCGCTGCTGCAGCAACTTGGTGGGGCGCTGCGCCAATGGCGTGCCCGACCGGATAACGTGAGTGCGCGTAACGAAGCCTTGCGACTGCTCCACACCTTGCAGGGTAATTCCCAACGTGCCGGTGTGCACAGCTTGCATCAAACCAGTCAGTTTCTGGAATCACTGATAGAGAATTTGGGTAAACGGCCGCTGCAGCCGGATCAGCTGGACCCCCTGTTTTCCCGCTTCGATACGCTCAAAGTCCAGGTCGACAAGCTGTCTATTCGGCCTTGATACCACGCATCGTGATGACGCCGCCCAAAAGGCTGGTGTCAGCCTTGACACGGTTGGCCAGGCCTTCGGCTGAAGTGCCTTGCACCTGCCAGCCCTGCTGAAACAGTTTTTGCCGCATCTCGGGAGCACGGGCGATCTCGCTGAACAGGCTTGCGAGTCTGGCTACCACCGGTTTGGGCATGGAGTTGGGTGCTGCAATGGCGTTCCATATTTCCAGACTGAAGCCCTGCACGCCGGCCTCGCTCATGCTGGGTAGTTCGGGCACCAGGGTGCTGCGTCCGCTGGAGGTAACGCCGATAGCACGCAACTTGCCGGCCTTGATCTGTGCCGTGGCCAGCGCTGGCGGCAGCATCGCCAAATGCAGCTGGCCACCCAGCATGGCGTTGGCGACCTGGGGATAGCCAGGGTAGGGCACGTGAACCGGGTTGATACCGGTCTTGCTCTTGAGCCACTCCATGCCGATGTGTCCGACCGTGCCAACACCGGGCGTGCCGTAGCTCCACTTGTCACCGGCGCTGCGCGCGGCTGCAAAAAATTCCTGCGCTGTCGCACCGGGCGCGCCAACCGGCGCGGTCAGCACCAGGGGCGAGACACCGATCAGGCTGACCGGTGTCAGGTCTTTCAAAGGGTCGTAGTTGAGTTTCGGGTTGAGCAGCTTGGCAATCGTCATGTTGCCATTGATCATCAGGCCGATGGTGTGGTCATCGCTTGCCTTGGCCACGTAGTCGGCGGCAATATTGCCACCCGCACCCACCTTGTTTTCGACGATGACTGGCTGCCCCAGGGCGCGCGACAGCGGCTCTGCCAGCGTGCGTGCCGTCAGGTCCGGTGAGGAGCCGGCCGGGAAACCGACGATGATGCGAACTGTCTTGCTTGGCCAGGACGTCACTGCGGCGGCCTCCTTGCCCGGGTTCTGCGCACCAGCCCAGGTGGATAGTGCGGCGGTGGCAAGAAGGAGGGCGGTGCGTCGGAACATCAGGCGTACTCGGTTAATGTTTTCTTCATTTTTTTCATGGCCGCCACTTCAATCTGGCGAATCCGCTCGGCACTGACGCCATATTCTGCTGCCAGTTCGTGCAGCGTCATGCCACCGGAGTTATCGTCGTTGACCTTGAGCCAACGCTCCTCCACGATACGCCGGCTGCGATCGTCCAGTGCTTCCAGTGCGCTGGCAATGCCGTCGCTGGCCAGGATGTCGCGCTGGTGCGCCTCGATCATGGCGGTGGGTTCGTGCCGGGTGTCGGTCAGGTAAGCGATCGGACCAAAGGCGTTGTCGCCCTCGTCGGCCGGAGTCGGGTCGAGCAGCACATCGCCGCCGGAGAGCCGTGTCTCCATCTCGATCACTTCCTCGCGCTTGACATTGAGTTCAGCCGCCATGGCGTCAACCTGATCTTCGTTCAGCGTCTCGCGGTGCGTGCCCGTGTCGGCCGCTGCGTCGTCTGACTTGTAGCGCTGCTTCATGGAGCGCAGGTTGAAAAACAGCTTGCGCTGAGCCTTGGTCGTGGCGACCTTGACCATGCGCCAATTCTTCAGGATGTACTCGTGAATCTCTGCCTTGATCCAGTGCATGGCGTAGCTCACCAGGCGCACGCCCTGTTCCGGGTCAAAGCGCTTCACAGCCTTCATCAGGCCCACATTGCCTTCCTGAATCAGGTCGCCGTGCGGCAGGCCGTAACCAAGATACTGGCGTGAAATCGATACCACCAGGCGCAGATGGGACAGCACCAGCTTCCCGGCAGCGTCAAGATCATTTTCCAGACGGTACTTGCGCGAAAACTCCTGCTCCTGTTCGAGCGTCAGCATGGGCAGACGATTGGCTGCCGATATATAGGCGTCAAGGTTGCCCAGCGAGGGAACGACTGCCCACGGGTTGGCCAGTGTCAATGCGGAACCTGAAACTCCAGCTGGATGAGCCATACCAGACCTCCTTTTTTTCATACCCTCGATATTAGCACTCTCTTCGATCGAGTGCTAATTGAAAGGTTCAATCAAAACGATAGCTCCCGAAATGGAGCATCTGCCGGGGATTTCAAGGGAAAATAGCCAGCCTATGACCAATTCAAGTCCCAACTCCCCCAGCATCGCAGCCCCTGAGCCGCGACTGACCAGTCTGTCCCACGGTGGCGGCTGCGGCTGCAAGAT
Source organism: uncultured Rhodoferax sp. (assembly GCA_964654655.1). Taxonomy (GTDB): domain Bacteria; phylum Pseudomonadota; class Gammaproteobacteria; order Burkholderiales; family Burkholderiaceae_C; genus Rhodoferax. The sequence continues at coordinate 4,570 of CAZZLB010000239.1, forward strand.
TGCCCCCGGCGTGCTGTCTGATATCCTGAAGAACGTCAGCGCCATGCCCTTGCCCAGGCAATTGCTGGTCGGCATCGAGACCTCGGACGACGCCGCGGTTTACCAGCTCAACGACGAGCAGGCCCTGATTGCGACCACGGATTTCTTCATGCCGATCGTGGACGACCCCTTCGATTTCGGTCGAATTGCCGCCACCAATGCGATTTCGGACGTTTACGCCATGGGTGGCAAACCCATCCTGGCGCTGGCGCTGGTCGGCATGCCGGTCAGTGTGCTGTCCACCCGGACCATAGGCAGAATTCTCGAGGGTGGTGCCAGCGTCTGCCGCGCAGCCGGTATTCCGATTGCAGGTGGCCACACGATTGACTCGGTGGAACCGATTTATGGTCTGGTGGCGCTGGGTCTGGTGCACCCCGGTCTGGTCAAGCGCAATGCCGATGCCAAGCCAGGTGACAGGCTGATTCTGGGCAAGCCCCTGGGCGTAGGCATTTTGTCGGCGGCATTGAAAAAGGAAAAACTTGATGGCGCGGGCTATTCCCGGATGATCGACCTCACCACGCAACTCAACACGCCAGGGCCGGAACTGGCAGCGCTGCCCGGCGTCCATGCGCTGACCGACGTCACTGGTTTTGGTCTTGCCGGGCACGCGCTGGAACTGGCCCGCGGT
>CAZZLB010000240.1:0-5222 GCA_964654655.1 uncultured Rhodoferax sp.
GCCCCAGGTGATGCTCGTGCAGCGTAACGACGTTGCAATCATATTTCTGTGCCAGTTCCGCGGCGGTCGTAAGTTGATTGATGCCGTAATTGCGCGGATGCGTCACGCGCCAGCGGATACCCCCCGAAATCAATTCGGCCCATGAATAGTTTGTGGTCGTGATTTTGTCCGATGTGGTCAACAACCCGAAGATATCGCCCGCGCCGAACTCGCCCTGCACAAACTTGATCAGGCGCGCCTCGTGGTTGCCCATACAGATATAGATATGCTGGAACGTCTCCAGCCAGTCGGACAGCAGCCGACGCCCGTAGTCGCGCTCCTGCTCCCAGGCCGTCGACTTGCTCGTTTTGCTGAATGGGCTAAACGCGTCCATGTTGAAAAAGTCGCCCGCGACGATCAACGTGGTGATGCCGCGCTTTTCCGCAACGCGCGCTGGGAGATGGGCGAAGTCCCAATCCGTTGCCGGCACGTGCACATCGCCCACAATCACCGCGTCGCCCGTGATGGTCAGCGGCGTCGGCATATTCACCCCGGGGGGTAGATCGCGGCTGCGCGCCATGCGCCCCAAGCAACGCTCGATCGTGCCGTGCGCGACGCCGGTCGCGTCGCTGATCGCCGCGTACGAATACCCCGCTGCCCGCAGGTCTACGATGCGTCGTTCTTGCGCTGGTGTCAGGACTGTCTTCAATACCCCTCCCCGAAAAAGTAAGGGGGCGTCAACCGCCCCCTGAACCTAAGCCATCGCCAGATATATCGTGTTGGCGTATTCCAGCGCGCACCATTCGCCCGCGCCGATCTGTACCCATAGATTGCGCCCGGCATCCGGTTGGATGTAGGACACGTCGACGCGCGTGCCGAGCGGCATCGTGCGCAGTTTGGGCGCGCTGATATCCGGGCCGGCGCGCACGTTCAATCCGTCACCCGCAAGTACTCGCATCTTCAGCATATCCGTCTCCCCGCCTGGCGGCGTGTAATGTGCGAAATTGTACAGGTCCTGGAGCGACCCGTCGAATTGATTAAGGTCCATCTTGCCGCCTGGCGCGCCGTAATCGCTGCCCTGCGCGCCGGACGTGTACTGCCAGAACGTATACCGCGACCAGGGCGCAGGCACGTTGGCGGGCGGCGTGTAATCGGCCAGCCACAACGGATAGCGCGTCCACTCCGGGTCCGGGCTGCCGTGCGCCTTCCACATACCCTGGCTGGTGTAGATCATCGGCACCTTACCTGTCACCGTCTCAACGCGGTCCAGCCAGGCGCGGATGTAGGCCAGCGCTGTCGTAGTTATCGGGATATCCGCTAACTCTTCGTAGTCCAGGACCGGCGGCAGTTCGCCGATGTCGCCCGCGATGGTGGTCAGGAACCGGTTGGCTTGCATAATGGGCGGCACGGACCAATCGTAATAATGATACGCCCCGCGCAGGACAATGCCCTTCGCCGCCGACCAGTTTGACCGAAACAGCGGGTCGGCGCTGACGGCCTGCGACGCCTTGACAAACGCATACTCCGCGCCCGCAGCCTTCGCGGTCGGCCAATGAATAACACCATTCCAAAAACTGATATCAATCCCTGTGATCATGCCGTCCCCGCCTCGTAAGTCATCTGGATATGCAATCTATCGCCCGTCGTCCACGTGATCGGCGTCGCGCAAGGCTGCCGAACGTTAAACCTCATACCCCAGCTGGAAATACGCCCGCTTCCCCCCGGACGCCGTCCAGGTCCCTGCGGCCTGGTCCTTGTACAGCAGCACAGCCGTTCCGCCCGAACTGATCAGCGTCCGCCCCGGAGAAGTCAAAACCGCGCTGTTATCGTACGCAGTGTGCCATGATCCGCCCCAGTATTGCGTGGCCCGCACCTTCGCGGGTATTGGCGCGCTGATCGAGTAGTCGCTCGCGTTGCTGGTTCCATGATTGGGGCTGGAAACAAACACCGTGCATACGCCCGCGTTTATCGTGAATTCGTAGATCGCGCTGACCGGATTGGTGCTGAAGCCCGTTAACGTAGGCGTCCAGTTGAACCGGTTCGGGAACCCATCCGGGCTGGCGATCCGGCTGTACGCCCGGTCCGTGATCGCCGACCCGCTGAACGTGTAGTCCGGGGATTGCACCAGGTACACATTGGTCGTGCCGCCCGGCGCGGACGACGATCCCACGTAACCGTATTTCGGTGTACCGCTGCCGTCCTGCCATGTAAGCTTCAGCCCCGTCGGGTAGTTGGCCGTAAGATTGGCCGTGCCGTCCGTGTCCGCCGTCGCGATGTAGAACGACGTGCTGCCCAGATATGTCCACGGCAGCGGATCGCCGATCCAACCGGATGCGCTTGTCATCTGCGACTGGTACAGCGGCAGCATGGCGTTGTAGCTTTCTTCAATCTGTCGGTTCGTCATGTCATCACACCCCGTACTTGAAGATATCGAAGTCCAGCGGCACGTCGCGCGGCGTGATCCGCAGAGCGTCGCTGTCCGCCAGGTATTCGACCTCTTCGAGGAACACCTTGCTCGGGTCGGACAGTTTGCTAACGTCCGCCGTCGCCGGAACCACGTCTTGCAAGCGCAGCCAGCGCCCCGCCTCGACCAGTTGCTTGGGCAGGGTCATGCCAATGTAGTTCTTGATATTGCCCTTGCTATCTATCCAATAATCGTCATTGCTGCTGGCCGGCTCCTCGACAATGTGCGCATCGCGGAGCACGTCCACGTTGATCAGCATCCGCTTGCCGTTGGACGTCCCGCCGAGCAGCAGTTCCTTGACGTAATCCATCATGCTGGGCCCCGCCGTGCGCTGCTTCTGCGCCTGCACACCCGATAACCCGGTTGCCGTGTCCACGTACACATTGGGCCACACGCTGTTAGCCATCATCGCCTGTATCTGGCTGGCCGTGTCCTGCATTCCTGTCACCGGTTGCACGTATGTCCCCCAATCGGTGATATGCCACCAGCCCTTACAGTACAGCACCGCGCCCGGTTCGCTGTCGTCCATGGATATTTCCGGAACCGGGTATTTGCGCCTGGCCAGAATGCCGTCGCGCGCGTAGTTGGCCTGCGTCTCGTTGTCGATCGTCAGCGTGAAGCGCCCGGTGCGCTTGCCGTATTCCGCCTGGCTGTCCGTGTCACTGGCCGTCGCCGTGTTGTGGCCAGCGCCGAAGTACACCGCCACCTTGTTGTACATCGTCTCCAACGATACGCCGAACCTGATCTTGCCCGTGTTGATCTGCACTTCGTTGATGTAGCCCCACCAGCAGGCCCGCCCGCTGTCGTCGTAGATTTCCACGGCATACCGCAGGTATTCGATCAGTTCGAACAGGTCGTTGACGCTGCCGGTCGCCTTGATCTCGGCGCGGTTCGGCCCGCCGATGGCGGATTTCGAAAAAGACTGGACGGAATAGTCAACGTTCGGCTTCGCCAGAAATGGCGCAAATAATCGGTTGGTAAAATATATTTTCATGGCAATCTATACCTTGGGTAATAGGTCGCCGACACAGACACGGTTCCGTTGTACGGTGCGAATGTTCCTGCGCTGCCTTGTACCAGAATAGATAGATGCTGGCCGAATACCGGACTGATGTATATCGCGTCGTCTCCCTTGTATACCCAGTCCTTATAGGCGTAATTTACCGTATTGCGCGACATTGAAAACCGATTCGGTGCATTCCCGAAGTACAGCGTACTTTCCGTTCCCATCGCCGCACCAGGAACCGCGGACAGTTGTGCGTAGTTTCCGCCAAGGAATTCGATATAATCCAGTCCGATAGTAGCGGCCCCGGCGGATGTTTGTGCCATAAGCGTAACCGCAGTTGGATAGTTACCCGACAAATAGTCGCTAATCGGCGGGACATTGATTGCGCCCATATCTTGCATTAATTCTGTCCCGACGTTCAGCCGGAACTGCGGCCCCGACCAAACCGTGCCAGCGCCCATCATCACATTCCAACGGAATTTTGTGCTCGCTATCCCTGCGGTGCCCTGAAACCGCGCTATTACATGGAAGATATCCTCCCGAAAAACATCGCGGATATCTTGATCACTGATGGACCAGCGGAATAATGGGGCCTCTGCCGTGCCTGCCGTACCAACGCCGTAAGCGGATCCCGAGCATGTCGTATCAGCCGCCGTACCGCCAACGGATGTATCCTCACCGCTGCGGAATAACTTGCTTGCGTAAAAATCATATAACGGTGTGCCCAGCAACGCGGCTCCCCCAGAAACGATGTGATTGCCAATGTACACCTTCGCAATCTTGTTTGTTGCGTACATATTCCGCGGGTATATAGATACACGTATTGGCGTAGGCATATCGCCGCGCACAAAATTGTAGGGTATGGATATGATGTTGCTGTTGGCGATTCCAGTCGTTCCGCCGAAATTGGAATTAGATAGTTCGATTGTGTAATTCGTCCCGGCCAGGTTCGTGCCTTCGTTCCGATTCGCCATCGGCAAATTCACCGCAGCATACTCCTCCCAATAATTCGTCCTGGTCCATTCGACGGTGATGTTAGCGTGTGGAATCGACCACGTTGGATAATCATACATGCCGTCGCTGTAGATAACTTTGCCCTTCCGGATGTACGATACCATCGTTCCGCCGTTCCCATACGGGATTCTGTCTGCCAGATTGGCCACATTGTACAGCAACGATCCCGCCGGACTGCTGGTATTCGTGACACTTCGGCTCGCTGCACTCATCGCTAGATTAATCGCGTTGATTGCACCGATCAGTGCCGTTCCGTTTGGCGCACTCAATTGTATATCGCATTGCTCAGTTACGTATTCGGCATCCTCGCCGCCATACTGCGGCACATATCGTAATAACCTACTTATTACGGTTCCTTCGGCACGGATCGTCCCGTTGAAATTCAGGCTGACATTACCATAATTCACAGACAACTTCGTTGCTATCGGTAGTGGCACTGGGCTCGGCATCTCTCACCTCCCTCGCTGTATCACCCGCGCAACTTCGTGCGCAATCTGCTCGGGCGACTTGTTCGCCCCGATCACGTTGATCGTCACATTCCCCGCAGCCTTACCCTTCGGCGTCACCGTCACCATCTCGCCGCTCGACGCCGTATGCCCGCCGCCGAGACGCCAGCTCTCCGCATACCCCGGCGGGATTACGAACGACCCGCCCCCCGCGTGCGGATACCAATTGGTACCAGGGTCGAACGAACCCCCGCTTGTCGGCGGCACATATTGGCTCGACACCCCGCCCGGACCGCCCCCCGGACCCCCGCTG
>CAZZLB010000241.1:0-5215 GCA_964654655.1 uncultured Rhodoferax sp.
TGCGTTGAGGAACGGGTCTTGAAGTAACTGACCTTTGTTGTTCACGATATTCTCCGTGTTCAAGAAATTGATAAGGGTCCGACGATACCACAGCAGCGCGAGGGTGTCGGTATCCGTCAAGCAGCCTTGTCAGCGTAGGGGTTGCTCGAAGTCTTGAATTCGATGCGCATCGGCGTGCCGACCAGATCAAATTCCTTGCGAAAGCGCGCTTCCAGAAAGCGCTTGTAAGCTTCTGTCACGTGCTCCAGCGAATTGCCATGGATAACGATCACGGGCGGGTTCATGCCACCCTGGTGCGCGTAACGCAGCTTGGGCCGGTACATGCCCGAGCGCTTGGGACTCTGAAACTGCACAGCTTCGAGCAGCAGACGTGTCAAAACCGGCGTAGACATCTTGCAGTTGGCTGCCTTGAAAGCCTGCGCAATGGAAGCCCAGAGCGGCCCCAAACCCTGTCGTTTGGTGGCAGAAATCAGATGCGTGGCAGCAAACTTCAGAAAGGGTAGCCTGGTCTCGATCGAGCGTTTGACAAGTTCGCGCTGGTATTCGTCGACCGCGTCCCACTTGTTCACCGCCAGTACCACGGCACGGCCATTTTCCAGAATATAGCCCGCAATGTGCGCGTCCTGATCGGTCACACCCTGGGTCGCATCGATCAGCAGCAACACCACATTGGCCGATTCAATGGCCTGCAAAGTCTTGACCACAGAAAATTTTTCGATTGCCTCAAACACCTTGCCACGGCGGCGCAAACCGGCCGTATCCACAAGCTCGAATTTCTGACCGTTGCGCTCGAACGGCACCGAAATCGCATCGCGCGTGGTTCCAGGTAAATCGAAGGCCACGAGCCGCTCCTCGCCCAGCCAGGTATTGATCAGAGTGGACTTGCCGACATTGGGACGCCCCGCTACCGCCAGCTTGATAATCGAAGGATCACGGTGCTCCAGAACATCATCTGCGTCTTGCAGGTGCAATGGTGCCAGCGCGAGGTCAACCATGGCGTGCATGCCCTGTCCGTGCGCTGCAGAAACAGCGTGCACCTGGCCCAAGCCCAGCTCGAAAAACTCGACCAGTTGCGCCCCGGCCAGCATACCTTCGGCCTTGTTGGCAACCAGCAAACAGGGCTTTCCCAGGCGGCGCAGGTATTTGGCAATTTCGTGATCCTGAGCCGAGATACCTTCCCGCGCATCAACAACGAAAATGACAACGTCAGCTTCGGCCACTGCCTGGCGTGTCTGCTTCGCCATTTCCCTGAAAATGCCACTGGCCGCATCGGGTTCGAAACCTCCGGTATCGATCACAATGAATTCATGCTTGCCCTGTCTGCCGTTGCCGTAATGGCGGTCCCTTGTCAAGCCTGCGAAATCGGCCACGATGGCATCGCGGGACTTGGTCAGGCGATTGAAAATCGTCGATTTACCGACATTGGGGCGGCCGACGAGCGCCAGAACAGGTTTCATCGGGGTCGGCCAGATCGCCTATTCAGGTTTGAACCCGAAGATATTGCCATTGCGGGTGACAACAACCAGCGTTCCATTGGCCAGCACCGGGCCTGCTGCCAGAGCGGAGCCGTCGGTCGCCATGCGGGTGAGGATAGACCCATCCTCGCGCGACAACCAGTGCACCAGGCCGCCCTCGTCCCCGACTACGACCGAGCGCCCTACCGCCAGCGGCGCAGTCAGGCTGCGATAGAGCAGACGCTCGGAAACCCAGGCGCGGTCGCCATCTCCGCGGCGCCATGCAACAAGCTTGCCGTCGCTTTCCACGCCAAAAACGGACTTGTCGTCGCCATGTACTCCCACGGAACCCATCGATGGTTTGCTCCAGATCGGGCTGCCGCGCACCGTATCGACACAACCGACAGCGGCCTGGAACGCGCGCGCGCAAACCACAGCGCCATCTCGGGCGACGGGTCCCACCAAGTCCACCAAGCGCTCGATATCATTGGTACCGCGCGGCGTGGCGATCGCTGCTTCCCAGCGGATCGAACCGTTGCCAGGATGAAGTCCTGCCAGGCGCCCGCCCATGCCTGCCACCAGTGTGTCGCCCACAGCCAGCAAGACGCCCGCCTGCCGCAATACGAGCGACTCGCCCGGACGCTGCTGGCTCCAGAGCTTGCGCCCCGAACTGGCGTCAAAGGCCGTCACCGAGCGGTCGGCCGTCAATACGAAGATGCGACCCCCAGCAACCAGCGGCGAAGTGAAGCTGGGTGCCAGCAACTTCTGGCGCCATAACTCGCGCCCGCCATCAAGTACCAGCAAGTCATTGGCACGCGTCACCGCAGCAGAAAATTTGCCATCACTTCCGACACCCGCCGAAATCGGAGCACCGACCGCAGTACGCCACAACTCGGCGCCGGTCGTTGAATCAAATGCTGCCAGCACCCCATCCGAATCGGCAACCGTTACTGTCCTGCCGTTGACTTTGGCTTCCAGGCCAAAGTCAACTGTGCCGACCTTTGCGGTCCATGCCAGCCGCACGCCAAGCAAGCCAGGGTTGGGTGCCAGTTCCGCCGGCTTGGGCTTTGGCGGTCCGCTGGAACAAGCGCCCAGCAAGCCCAACACAAGCAGAACCAGGGTGAACCTGCTGACCACGATCGAACCAAAATGGAGCTTCACTTTTTCCCTTCCGTCGCAGTGGTGTCGCCAGTTTGCGGATCAACCCCCAGCGAGTTCAACTTGACCTCCACCAAACGCCGGTATTCGGTGCTTTCGTCAAAGCTCTTGTAAGCCTTGCGGTACTCCACCAAGGCTTCTGCTTTCTTGCCCTGCAAAACCAGGATGTCACCTTTTCGATCAGCCACCAGGGCTTCAAAATTGGCAGGGTAAGAACCACCGAGTTGCTTCAATGCTTCGTCAAAAGCTTTGGACTCCATCAGCACCGAGGCCAGACGCAACTTTGCCAGGGCCTGATAACCCGAATCCGTTGCATTCTCGGCGACCCAGGTCAAAGCACTCTTGGCGCCCTGCGTATTGCCAGCAGTGTAGTACTGCTTGGCAACCAGCAGACCCGCTTGCTGCGCGTAGGTAGTGGAGCCAAACTTGCTCTTGATGTCGCCAAAGACGCGATCAATTCTTGCCGCATCCGCCGACTTGACCACCCGCTCGACTTCGTCGAACATGGCAGCGGCCTGCGCGGCCTGACTGCGCTGCCAGTACTGGTAGACATTCCAGCTTGCGAAGGCACCGAGGACCACAATCAGCGCCCAACTGATGGCGTTGCCGTATTGCTTCCAGAAATGCTTGAGCTGATCGAGTTGCTCTTGTTCTTCGAGATCGAGTTGATTTGCCATAAAAATTCTTTAATCAGGTGGGAGATTGTAGGGTCGGCGCCCAGGCATCGACGTCGGCCAGGGATCGGATGGTCTGCGCCACCGTGGCGTCGCGCAGCGCCTTGACCGTGACGGCATTTTGCGCGAGTTCATCGCCGCCAAAAATGAGTGCGTAGCGCGCCCCGCTGGCATCGGCTTTTTTGAACTGTGACTTCATGCTGTTGGAGCCTTCGGCCAAACCGGCGTGCATCTGGACCGCCACCCCGGCAGCGCGCAATGCCTGTATCGTCTGCATGGCGACAGACAGCGCGGCGGCATCCGGAATCACGGCATAAACATCGGGGGCAGGCGCGGCTGGCGTCTGTGCTTGTTCCTTCAGCAGTTCGAGCACTCGCTCCAGACCCATTCCCCAGCCGACCGCGGGCGTGGCTTTGCCACCCAGCAACTTGAACAATCCGTCGTAGCGCCCGCCTCCACACAGGGTACCCTGGGCACCCAATTGATCGGTGACAAATTCAAACACGGTATGACTGTAGTAGTCCAGACCACGTACCAGGCGCGGGTTGACGCTCCATTCAACACCGCACGCCGACAGCAGTGTCTTGACCGCCTCAAAGTGCTTCAGCGATTCATCACCAAGGTAGTGGAGCAATTGCGGCGCGTTCTGTACCAGCGCCTGCAAGGAGGGATTCTTGGTATCCAGAATACGCAGCGGGTTGCTGTAAAGGCGGCGTTGCGACTCGGCGTCGAGCTGTTGCAGGTGCGCTTCAAAATAGGCCAGCAAGGCCAGGCGATGCGCCTGCCGCTCAGAGGGAACCCCCAGACTGTTCAGCTCGACGCGCACATTGCGCAAACCCAACGATCCAAACAGCTGATGCACCAACAACATCAGCTCGGCATCGACCTCGGGACCGGCAAAGCCGAGCGCCTCGGCGCCGAGCTGATAGAACTGCCGGTAGCGCCCGCGTTGCGGCCTTTCGTGACGGAACATCGGCCCCATGTAATACAGGCGCTTGCCGCCGTCATAGGTGAGGTTGTGTTCTATGGCGGCACGTACTACGCCGGGCGTATTTTCGGGTCGCAGCGTCAAGGCTTCACCATTGAGCTTGTCTTCAAAGGAGTACATCTCCTTTTCGACAATGTCGGTGGTCTCGCCCGTGCCACGCACGAACAGTGCGGTCGGTTCGACGATCGGCGTGCGGATGTTGCGGTAGCCATAAAGCCCCATCAGCGTTCGCACCTTGTCCTCCAGATATTCCCAGCGCGCCGAATCCGGCGGCAGGATATCGTTCATGCCTTTGACAGCGCTGAGCTTCTCCAGCTTCGGGCTTGTTTCTTTTTCACTCATGACTTGATTCAGGACGCGGCAGCGACAGGCGTGCCATAGCGCGTCGCAACGTAGTTTTCGACAATTTTCTGAAATTCCTGGGCGATGGTCTCACCGCGCAGGGTCATGCGCTTCTCACCATCGATAAAGACCGGCGCGGCCGGTGCCTCGCCAGTGCCCGGCAGACTGATGCCTATGTCGGCATGTTTGCTCTCGCCCGGGCCATTCACAATGCAACCCATCACCGCCACCTTCAATTTTTCAACGCCCGGATACTTCTCGCGCCACACCGGCATCTGGGAGCGCAGGAAGTCTTCAATGCTCTTGGTCAATTCCTGAAAGGTCGTGCTGGTGGTGCGACCGCAGCCAGGACACGCAGTCACGCTCGGAACAAAGGACCGGAGTTCCATCGCCTGCAGCAGGTCACAGGCAACGGTCACTTCCTGCGTCCTTGCTTCGCCTGGCTGGGGTGTCAGCGAAACACGGATCGTGTCGCCAATGCCTTCCTGCAACAAAACAGCCAGGGCGGCAGCCGAAGCGACCGTACCTTTGCTTCCCATGCCTGCTTCGGTCAGGCCCAGGTGCAATGGGTAGTCGCAGCGTCTGGCCAGTTCCCGGTA
>CAZZLB010000242.1:0-5192 GCA_964654655.1 uncultured Rhodoferax sp.
GCCGTCCTCCTGATAGGCTACGACAGACGGTGTGGTGCGCGCGCCCTCTGCGTTTTCAATCACTTTGGGGGAATTGCCCTCCATGATGGAAACGCAGCTGTTGGTTGTACCCAAGTCAATACCAATGATTCTTCCCATGATGCTTCCTTGTTCAAAATTTCGATGTTTTTAACTTGTGGATAACTTGATTGTTTTCAAGTCAAACGAATGGATTATTTCGATGCAGCGACCGTGACCAGTGCCGGACGCAAAACACGCTCGGCGATCAGATAGCCTTTTTGCAGCACCGTCACCACCGTGTTGGCCTCCAGGTCCGAAGGAACGACGCTGATGGCCTGCTGCTGATGGGGATCGAATTTGCTGCCCGCCGCAGGATTGACGACCAGCACCTTGTTGCGCTCCAGCGCCGCCAGCAACTGGCGCAGCGTCGCCTGGGCACCCTCGCGAATCTGTTCCACGGTCGCGTCCTTGATCAGAAGCCCCGCTTCCAGGCTGTCGACCACCGGGAGCAAACTCTCGGCGAATCCCTCGACGGCGAACTTGCGCGCCTTGGAAATCTCTTCCTCCGCACGCCGCCGTGCATTGTCGGCCTCGGCCTTGGCGCGCAGGAACTGGTCTGCCAGGTCCGCATTCTTGGCTTGCAGGAGTTCGAGATCGGCCTGGGTTTTGGACAGCACGTCTGCATCATCCAGGGACTGCGCAGCTGAATCTGCAGCGGTCGGGTCGGTGGCAAGGTTCGGAGTGGTTGGTATTGAATCGTGTTCGGACATGCTAATGAGGCAATTTATGCGTTGACGCCGCTCATGTTGGGGCGCCGATGGGCAATTCAAGAGCCCTTTTGTAGTCGGGCAGAAAGCGATTGGTGTGTTGCTGTGGGACCCACAATGGGGTCAACTACAGCAGAACTTCAGTTCGAGACGCCCAGTAGTTCAACATCAAACTTCAAGGTCGCATTGGGTGGAATCACGCCGCCAGCCCCGCGCGCACCATATCCCAATGCGGGTGGAATGATGAGTGTGCGTACGCCGCCCACCTGCATGCCGGCAACGCCCTCATCCCATCCGCGAATCACCATGCCGGCGCCCAGGGAAAAGGCAAATGGATCGTTGCGATCCTTGCTGGAATCGAATTTCGCGCCCTGAACACCATCGCTGTAGAGCCAGCCGGTGTAGTGAACCGTGACGCTTTGACCTGGTCGGGCGAGCTCGCCCGTGCCGACAACGATGTCGTGGAACTGCAATCCGGAGGGGCTCGTGTCCATGCTGAATTCTTTCTGCGCTACCGAACTGCCAGCTCGGTTTTCTGTTCGGAAGGCGGATGCCCTTGGCAGGCAGGATTATGCCAGCGAACAGTTCGGCTTTTGGCGCCTGCGACCGAGGGTCAGGCGGCCTTCCTGGTCTGACTGCCAACCCATTTGACAGCGAATGGCGGGATGTCACACCAGCGCTTGAGAAGATCGGCGCCCTGCGATGTCAACAGATAGCCATCCTTGCCATGGGTGATCAAGGTCGCCTGACGCAATTCCTTGATCCGGGTATTGAGTGTGTTCGGTGTTATCCCGCCAACGCTATCCTGAAGCAGTCGAAACGTCTGCGCATGGCCATCGCGCAATGCCCAAAGGACACGTATGGCATAACGCGCCTCAAGCAATTCGAGCAATTGAGCGACCGCGACATTTTCCTTGGCACTCATATCAAAGGTCTCTCCTCAAATCTCTGCAAGCGGGTCGGGATATATCCATGGATGCGCGACCGGAGCAACTACGGGAGTCTTTGACGTTTGCACATACGATGACTGGGAAAAAACTATAACTCAGAATCCGGTTTGCTACATGATTCATAGCTACCATTTTTCTCAACTCGCTCTGCCACAATTGTGCTTCACCTTGTCAAACCTGTTCGAAGGAGTCGCCATCCACTTGCCACTATCTGCGCAGCACGCTTTAATGCAGGAACGTCGCCGCCAAGTTCTGCAATGGCTGACAGTGGGTGCCGCGAATGCCTGCTTGTCCGCCAGTGCCTTGAGCCTGTCGCGGCTGAACGTCGAGCCGTTTTCTCTGGGCGTGGCCAGTGGCTCACCCACGTTCGAGTCGGTCGTTCTATGGACCCGCTTGTACGCTGCCGGTCCGTCTGCCGTAAACCCTGGAAATGCAGCCATCACCGTTCGCTGGGAGGTGGCGCACGACGAATATTTTCAGCGTCCAGTCCGGAGTGGACAGGCGACGGCCATCCGGGAACTGGCTTATTCGGTCCACGTGGAGGTGGCTGGCCTGGAGCCGGATCGATGGTATTTCTACCGTTTCATGCTTGGCGATGCGGTCAGTACTGTGGGGCGAACCCGGACGTTCCCCAAGCCTGATGCTGTTGTGAAGCGGCTTCGAGTGTCCTACGCCTCCTGTCAGAAGTGGGAGGATGGCTATTTCAGCGCTTGGCGACACATGCGTCAGGAGGACCTGGATGCCGTCGTATTTCTGGGTGACTATATTTATGAATATCCCGGAACCAGCAGCAAACTGCGTCATCCTGGCGGGTGGGTCCTGACACTGGACGACTATCGGCGGCGCTATGCCCTTTACAGGAGCGACCATGATCTGCAGTCCATGCACGCCACTTGCCCCTGGTTAATTACCTGGGACGATCACGAAGTCCAAAATGACTACGCGGGTCAGCATGCTGGTCACAGCGGTGCGTCCGATCCGTCGATTGGTTCTGATTTTCTTCTGCGCAGGGCAGCGGCGTATCAGGCCTGGTACGAACACATGCCGGTTCGTTCGGTTGTCCTGACGCAGGGACTCGCGGGACTGTTGCGTGGTGCCGAGATGCGGATCTATCAACGCCTGGAGTTTGGATCACTGGCATCGGTCTATCTGCTCGATACACGGCAGTATCGCGATCCACAGATCTGCAACAAGGACGATGGACCTGGATCCAGTCGGGTAAACCCGGACTCCTGCGCCGGTTGGAGTGACCCGGGACGTAGCTTGTTGGGTTTGCAGCAGGAGGAGTGGCTGTACCGGCAGTTTGCCGCGCAGCGATCGCGGGAAGTGTCGTGGAACATCATTGGACAGCAGACGCTGGTCGGGGAACGGAATTTCAGAACAGGCAGCGGCCGGTTGCTCTGGAATGATGGATGGGACGGCTACACCAGTGCACGCTCACGCCTGACGAACTCCTTTCGGGAACACCTTGTGCGCAATCCAGTAGTGCTCGGCGGAGATATACACGAGAACTGGGTTGGTCACATCAAAGCCGACTATTCAAAGCCGGACGGTGCCAATGTGGCCGTGGAGTTCTGTGGCACCAGCATCACTTCGCGCTCAGGCGGCAATGGCAAGACGGCCGAGCGCCTCGCGGCAAACCCGCATTTTGTATTCGCGGAGGCGCAGGCCAGGGGATACGGCGTGGTGGAGTTCGCTCCCAGACAACTGAGCACGACTTTGAGAGTGCTCGATGACGTGACACGTCAGGACAGCACAATCGCGACCTTGGCCCACTTCACCGTAAGGGTCGAGCGTCCGGTCGTGGAACGCGACTAGGCGTCGCAGCGCAGTTCGGCCCTGATGTGGCTTGCAGCCTGGTACATAAATACCAGATGAACCTCGGCTGACCGTGGGCACAAGCTACTAGTGAAACAGTGCAATCAGGTCATTCACGCCGGCAACGACGAGTTTGACAATGGGATCACAGTTTCAGCGTCCCGCGACAACCACGATTGGATGATTTCCATGAACTCCACCATATACCGCGACTATTTTCGATTGCCTGTACTGGCGGCGTTGATGCTCGGTTTGACGCAACTGGCACAGGGTCAGACCAACAGTCTGGGACTGGATTCCAGTCTGAATCTCTTGTCCTTCGGCAACTTTTTTGTCCCGAGTGCGGATGTTCAGGGCCGGGTCGCAGTCGGTGGCGACGCCAGGATTGCTGCATATTCGATCAATACGACCGTGCCATCCGTCTGGACGCCAACAACGCAACTCGTGCCGACTTATGCGGGCAATGGACTTACTGTGGGTGGCAATCTTGATTTTGCCAATGGTGGGATCTGGGGAAATACCGTCGTGGGAGGAAATCTGACGACTGGGGCGGGTGCGTCTTTTGGCGGAAACGTTCAGGTAGGTGGTAACTTGAATGCCAACAATAACTGGCTGACCGCCGCCTCAAATAACTGGACGACCCCAGCCAGCATCACTTACGGTGGCACTGCCACTGGTTTGAGTGGTGGACAGAGTTCGACGCCTGTGCAGTCGACAGGTGGTGTTCAGTTGGGTATCAATTTCGCCGCAGAACAGCAACGCCTGACCAATTTGTCTCAAAGCTTTGACACCCTGGCCAACAGTGGAAACAGCTACATGGAATGGAGTACGCTGGTCCTGAACGCCAATCATGCAGACGTTGCTGTATTCGATTTGAACGGAACCGATGTCATCAACAACATGCGTCTGGATAACTTTGGTCCCAACACCACCGTCATATTGAACGTGCATGGGCAAAGCGTTGATTTCAAGGCAGGTGGGTATACAAATTTCAATCTTCCCACCGATCTTGCTGTCGGTCACGTCCTGTTCAACTTGCCAGAGGCAACCCAAGTCAGTTTTGTAAGCGGCGTCTACGCGTCCTTTTTGGCGCCTATGGCACAGTTCAGCACCCTGGGGGGCGGCTTTATTGGTGGGCAGGTGGTCGTCGCTGGCTGGAACGGAAGCGGTCAGGTCAATGACAATCCTTTCAGTGGTACCGTCACGGCAGTGCCAGAACCGCAGACCTATGCGCTGATGATCGCTGGTTTGCTCGTGATTGCGGGTGCTAGCAGGCGTCGTCGCGCCGTTTGAGCTGCTGCTGAAGTGCACGACCGCGTTCCAGCGCTTCCAGATTGCCGTTGCGTTGCGCTGCACCACTCAGGGCATCAGTGGCCTCCCATACCTCTGCATACGTGAAGAGGAAGTCTGGCTGACTGGACCCGAAGCCCAGCAACACCAGATTGGCCATTTTCGGATCGTGCATCTGCAAGGCCGCGGCGTCGGCGTCGCAGCTATGAACAGTCACCTGCATTTCTCTGAGTAGCTCGGCGATTCGCCGGTCGGGAAAAGTCTCTCCTTGCGGAACGTTGACTACGCACACGGCACTTTGGCCGTTCTGCGCGGATCGCAGATAGGGCAGGGTGCGATGCGCCTCGGCGCCGTCCAGTGCGAGCAG
>CAZZLB010000243.1:0-3212 GCA_964654655.1 uncultured Rhodoferax sp.
CGAATATGTTTTGCCTGCGTCAACGATGAAGGTTCGTGTTCTTGACGAACACAATATGGAATTATTCCCTTGGACGGAAGTTCGTTTCACTGGTAAAGAGGGAATTTTTCCAACAAATATTTTTTCGACATTGCAATTGGGTAATTATATGTTAATGGTTGATTTGATTCTTCCAAACGGAAAATCAATTCGTTATCCAAAATATCTCATCACTCTTGAGGATTAGTTGTGTCAAAAATTGTTTATAATAATGCAAGATTCATGCTGTTTAATAAGAGTCTAGGAATTGCTTCTGATGATATTCGTTGTTTATTGCTTGGTGGTGGTAACGTTCCTGATTCTGCAAAAAATCCTGCTTTAGTTAGTGTTTCTGATTTATTAGGTGTTTTTGGTGTAAATGAAGTTGTTGCAACAAATTATTCAAGAAAGCAGACAACGAGAAGTATTTTGAAGGATGATATACATAATAATGTGAAAGGCATCTTGTCAGTTGGAATAAATTGGGTTTCTCTTGGTGGTGCTATTAATGATGTTGTAAGATCTGTTATTTTTTATTTAGAAGGCTCTTCAGACTCAAATAGATATTTAATTTCTTTACAGGATTTAGTTTTATCGATTCCGACAAATGGTTCTGATTTTGTAATCCCATCTGGAACAATTATTATAGGATCTTAGGAGATTTTTATGCTCGTAACCACTACCCCAGGTGTCGCGCCTGAAATGACGAAAGCCGAAGCAGCAGAAGCTCTCGCTCGTTATACCAAGCGGATTCCAAGCCAAGACCTTCGCGTGACTGAAGCAGATGCGGCAGTTAAGGCGGCGGAAAAATCGCTTGAAACCGCTAAGCAAGAACAGGCTGAGGCTATTAGGGCACGGCAAGTTCTTCAAGACTACATCGACACTCTCACCAAGAAAGCAGAGGCTTAATCATGGCTATGCAAGGAACTAATGACCATGCGGTCGAAGATCGCGTGTTCGACAACGGACTCTCGGTTCTGGATACCGAAGCAGACAAAATTGTCCTGTGTTCGCAGTATCCTACCACATACGCTGAGGCGAATGTGACCTACAAACTGGCTGAAAAAACATCGTACAACGTCGGTAGTCCTACGAACCGGAGTGGTGGTGGGCGCGAAGTGACAGCCCCCGCAGTCAGTGGTGGAGCTATCACTGGCGCAGGAACAGCAACGCACTATGCGATTGTTGATACAGTTAACAGTCGTCTCTTGGTTCGTCGTCTGCTGTCTTCATCGGTAGCACTCAGTAATCCTGGTACAAATACTTGGAGCTGCGCTTCCTTCAAGGTTGGTATTCCCGCCCCAACATAATAAGGGTGATTTATGCCGACCCTAGCTGAGAAGGTTCAAGAACCGCAATTTTCTGGTCTTGCTGACTGGGAAATCGTGGAAATTCTGTGTTCCCCTGACCCAGAATTCCCTAAGAATATAGTACATACCAGGATCGGAGCGGGTACAATCATGTCTGCCTTGGGGGCTATAGCCGGGGCCAATTTTCTGGACCGGATGACGGCATTGGCCACCACCGTGCCGTCTGTGAAATGGGCGTTAAAGATAATAGATCGTGGCGATTTCGACGTAGGAGAACCGACTACTAGGAATCAAATAGACGCCATGGTATCTGGTGGCTTGCTGACGCAAGAAGAAGCCTCAGCGATAAAATCGTTGGCTGAAACTGAGCATCAATCATGGTCGCAATACTACGGGATTAAGGTAGATTCAAGGTCTGTCGGGTTAGCCAGAGGGGGTATCTAATGCCAGTAGCAACATGGAGCACATCAAGAACAAGATCGGATAATCGTGCCTCGACTGTTCTTAACAACCTTGCAAATGGCTCTGAATCTGCTGTTATGACTTATGACAACAGCAGCAATAAAGACCTATATGGTGCGGTAACGATCAAGTTGGGGAGCATCACTCCGTCAACTGGCGGCAGTATTACCCTGCGCGTCACCATTAGCGACGGCACCGATACTTCCGACAAGGCCGCAGGTGATCGCTACCCTGTAGAACTGTTGTCTGGCGCATCGGCCAAGGTCGTGATCATTCCGATGGTGCGTCTGTATCCTTTCAGCATGCGTCTGTCTGTAGTGAATAACTTAGGCGTTACGCTGGCATCAAGCGGGAATGAATTATACGTCACTGGTTACAACGAAGCGAGTGCATAGTCATGCGCGAATGCTGCCCGTATCGTGAAGCTCTGTTTCAAGGTAGGCTTTGGACGCCGGATCTGCTGCGGCCAAATTTGTCATTTTTGCAAGACGCCTCCGACCCATCCACGATTACGATTTCGACTGGTGTCAGCGAATGGCGCGACAAAAGCGGCAATGGTCGGCACTTTACGCAGGGCACTGGAGACCAACAACCATCGTACTCTTACACTGGGTTTTTAGGCCGCCCTGGAATTACCTTTGACGGATCGAATGATAGCCTTCTTCTGACTGGAATCAGTTCGCTTATCACGAACCAGACGCAGGGCGTTTATTGGGTATTTCGGCGCATCAGCGGCAACTCTGGTGGTGGCGGATATAATCCGACGATTTCGATATATCCATCGAACGGGACTTCTGACTACGGGGCGCTGCACTACGTCAAGAATAGTAATTCGCTCGGTGCATCATATCCGTATTATGGTTCCCCGAATAGTTACAGCTATGACCTAACTTCTGGCACAGCGTACAACAACGACACTGGCTATGTGATGGCATTCCAGGCAAACGCTCCTTCTGGCGCGACGGCATGGAGCGTGCATCGCAACGGTACGCTGGAAGGCAGTACAAACGGAATCGCAACACCAAATACAAATAATGCGGGATATGTTTTAGGGAAGCAGATACAACCTCTTCGCTACCATAACTGTGTTTTTGGTGAAGTGTTGATGGTGCAGGACACGAATGCCAGAATCCGCCAGCTTGTCGAAGGGTATCTCGCTTGGAAATGGGGCGTCCAGATCGCTGCATCTCATCCGTTCGCCAACCGTCCACCGCTGATCGGAGACTGATATGCTTCGCGTCAGGATGACGGGGATTTTGAGTCTCCACGATACTGGTGGAACTGTAGATTTTCCAGCGTCAGTACAAGACGCTGTAACTGGAGCAATAACTTCAGATCAAACAGCAATTGATTTAGATTTTGTTGCTTCAGTACAAGACGCTGTAACTGGAGCAATAACTTCAGATCAAACAGCAATTGATT
>CAZZLB010000243.1:3312-5187 GCA_964654655.1 uncultured Rhodoferax sp.
TAGATTTTGTTGCTTCAGTACAAGATATAAACACAGGTGGTTTCCAGGTTGAACAAGTCTCCGCAGCTACAGATAGCGTAGCTCTACCACAAGACGTTATCACGACGGCGATTCAGGCGGACCAAATACAACCTTCACAGGGAACTGATGTACCTGTTCAAGACACCACGACAGGCAATACCTACTCAGGTCAAGTCCAAGTAAGCTCTGATCAAGTCTTATCCCTATTAGACTCTTTGGTGGGTGCTTTACAGTCGGAAACTATAGCGGTATCTTCCAACATCGTAACCGCACTACAAGACGCAAGCACAAACGCACCTCAGTCGGATCAAATACTCCCGTCTCAAGGGACGGACATACCAGTTCAAGACGCCTCAATTGGCGCTATTAACTCGGATCAGTCGCAAATAAGTTCTGACAATGTTGTATCCCTGCTAGAATCTATACTCGGGTATTTGCAGGCAGACACAATAACAGCTTCATCAGATAACATTATTTCAGCGCAAGACGTTACTATAAGCTCGCTCCAGGCGGATCAAATACTTCCGTCTCAAGGCATGAACATACCAGTTCAAGAATCGATGACAGGAGAGATCTACTCCTCGCAAATATTGATACAATTAGATTACGTCCCTGTAGTGTTAGACACCATAACTCGGGCGACTGTCGTTGATTCGACAAATGCTTCGGAAGATGTGGTAATAGGTTTGAGTTCGGTATTAACCGGGATCCTTTCCAGTGAGTCATTCTCGCCCTTTGTTGATATATCGAATTCACTTCTCTCAGTGTCCACTGGAACATTAACGTCTGAGCAAATCGCCGTCGTTTCTGATATTGTCGCCAACGCCAATTCGGTATTACTAGGCGGTTTTGACTCCTCACAGTTTTCTATTTCGATAGAAATCGTCGGAGAAACGTTAGAGATCTTACTGGGTTCAATAAACTCAGGAACCGTGTCGATTTCGGTGTCCGGTGGTGGAGGAGTAGATCCTGCTGCTGTGTGGAATCATGTCATTGAAAACGGAATGACCGCAGCAGACATTCTTAGAGTGTTGTTAGCGATGGCAGCAGGTAATGGCATGTTCCCACCTGGACCTGGATTATTTAATGCAAGATCTCAGAGTGGATTGAAAGACAGACTTGCAGGAAGCATTGATGTTGACGGAGTTAGAACAATAACTACTGTGGATGGGACAGAGTAATGGGAATGCTCGGTTCCTATGTCGGTCAGTTGGTTGGATGGTTGCTTGGTGGCAATCAAAAAAGAACAACACAATATGGAAAAATAGAATCAGTAGAGATTTCTTTTTTTAGCGAAGAAATAACAGGAATACCATCAACTGCAATTGGAATCGTAGAACCAGTGGAAATTTTTGTTTCTGCTGTTGATATTGGTGGTATTTCTTTCAAGCCTTACAGAAAACGCGACAACGCTCGTAAGAATTTTGCTCTGAAATTGGAGTCAAATTTCTATCTTCATGGAATTTTGGCAGATCCTATCGAATTTGAAAAAATCGAAATTTGGAGAAGTGGTGAAGGTTTGAAAAATGGTGGAACCTTGGTCCACACCATAAATTCTCCAAACGTCTATCACAGAGAAACCGGGAAATATTCAATAATAATTGATTCCGGTTGGGGAGGCGAAGAAACAATCCCTGGTGTAAGATACTATGATGTTTGGCATGTGAAGATGGAGCAAAGATCAGTCAAAACATTTGGATTCTCTTTCTATCTGTATGATGAATGTTTCTATTCTGTTGATGAGAATCCTAAAATTAGATTTGACATGGGTTTAAGCAGAAAACACATCGTGAGAAATGAAAATCTTGACTTGAGAATTAGACTTATACCTCTCATAAATCATTCTGAGAGAGG
>CAZZLB010000244.1:0-5173 GCA_964654655.1 uncultured Rhodoferax sp.
CGCATCGCATCCCGTTTGCCGTCTACAAGCTGCTGCGGGTGCTGGCCCGGCTGGAGCTGCCGGGCAAGGCTTGGGCTGGCTGGCGTCTTGAGGGTGACGCCTTGATCACGCCCGAGGGTCGCCAGATCACGCCCAAGGATGGCTCTTGGTGGTCGCTGCTGGTGCGCCGGGCGGCTGGCTTTGACGCTGCCTACAACGAAGCTGCAGCGCTGCGCAAACTGTTGATGCAGGTCAAATCTGCGCCGACGGATGCGGCACGCGTAAGCGGCGAAGCCGCAGCGTTGCCGGCTCCGGTTGGCGCTGGGCTTGTCTCAGTATCAACAAGTCATACAGACCGGGTTTTTGATGGCAGTCAGAATGATGTCATAATGACGTCATGGCCTATTCTTTACGACTTCCCGACACCCTCGACGCCGCTGCACGCGTCAAGGCCGATTACCTCGGAATCAGCATCAATGCCCTTGTCTGCGTTGCCTTGGACGCCTACCTGCGAGCTCCGGGAGAACCTGCTCAGGCCGGATCAGGTCCGGCCATCCCCCAAACGGGGGATAGGGAAAACCCCGACGTATCAACAAGTCACTCAAGCGGTCTCAGCAAAGCCCAACGCCGGGAACTTACCCGACAGCAGCGCCTTGCCAGAAAACGCTAATGCTGGGGGTGCCTTATGAGCGCCCTTCGTCAGGCCGTCAATACCCTTAATGAGCGGCTGGTACTGGCGCACGCCATCGGGGAATCCTTCGATGCTGCTGGCGGTGAGACTGCGCCGCCTTGGGTCTTGGTCTTTCGCGAACAGATCGAAGCTATCGGGCAAGCGGCTGAGGCGGTGGAGA
This sequence comes from uncultured Rhodoferax sp., assembly GCA_964654655.1. Lineage (GTDB taxonomy): Bacteria > Pseudomonadota > Gammaproteobacteria > Burkholderiales > Burkholderiaceae_C > Rhodoferax. Next base: position 831 of record CAZZLB010000244.1, read on the forward strand.
CTCTGATCAGTCGGGGGGTGCAATGAGTGCCTTGGCGCAGCGGCTTTGCCTGATCTGGCTGGGCTCCAACGGCTGCGAGCGCAGCCGGCGGGGGTATGGGGGCTATCGCCCCCATGGCAAACGCCGGGAGGGTTACCCGACCGGTCAACCATCGCCACGCCAATGCTGCGGACTATCGCGCCCTGCCCGGCCTATGCCTGCTGTTGGCGTCACTTCGCGAAACGGGTCGCAGCGTGCCACGGATGCCGCTTCGCGCCCTGATAAACCGGCTGTTCTGCCTTCACAATGCGCCCTTTTTTTACCGGCGCCGGAAAAATCTTCAACCAAATCAAAGGCTTAGAGAGGTATACATCGTATGAAGTACGATTCAGACTGTTTTACCAGGTCCCCTTGGGTTGGCGGCTACGAATCGTTGCAGCAATCATCTCTACTGCCTCGGCCCGACTGGCACGTTGCGCAAAATCAATGGCGGTCAGTCCTTGATCATTCTTGAGCGTTGGGTCGGCGCCAGCGGCTAGCAACAATTTAACCGCAGCTGCGGTACCGTAGTGCGCGGCCATCATGAGCGGCGTGGTTCCGTTCGGCGACGTGGCGTCAATGTAGGCATGCTCGTCCAAAAGCAACTCCATCGTCTTCAGATGCCCGTTGGTGGCCGCGTAATGAAGCGGCGTCCAGCCCGGCTTGTTGACATCAGCTCCTAGGGCAATCAGTTGCCGGCAAAGGTCTGTCAAACCCTTGAGCGCCGCCAGCATCAGCGGGCTTTCGTCCCTCTGTGTCCTGACCTCGACGTTGATCTTGGGTGCTTCAAGCAAGACCGAAATCACGTTGCGAGACGACTCACGGACCGCCACAATCAGTCCATGCTCGCCCGCCGGACTGAGCGTGTTCGGGTCAAAACCGCGCATCAGCAGCAATTTCACTGTTGCCGCGTCATCCTGTCTGAGGGCGCTGAAGAAATCGTCAAAAGATCCACAATAACATAGTGAATATCCAATAAATACAATTAGATATAACACATATCTCATGTAATACTTCATATTACAGGTGAACTGCTCAGGTCAACAGAACACGCTTGAAAAGCGCATCGAAGTTGCGACTGGTGAACTCCGCCATCTGCTCGACTGAACAGGATCTGATCCGTGCCAGTTCTGATGCCACGTAGGGAACGTAGGACGGATTGTTGGGTTTGCCACGGTACGGAACCGGCGCGAGATACGGGCTGTCAGTTTCTATCAGAAGCCGATCCAGCGGCACAAAAGCGGCCACGTCACGCAGATCCTGAGCGTTCTTGAAGGTCAAAATTCCGGAAAACGACACGTAAAACCCCATGTCCAGCGCTGCGCGTGCCACCGCGGCGGTCTCGGTAAAGCAATGAAACACGCCACCTGCACTGCCCGGCGAACCATCTTCCCCCTCCTCGCGCAGAATCGCCAGGGTATCGGCTGAAGCGGCTCGGGTATGCACCACCAGCGGCAATCCGCTCAGGCGCGCCGCGCGGATATGGATGCGGAAACGTTCACGCTGCCAAGCCATGTCGGCCACACTGCGCTCGCCCAGGCGATAGTAGTCCAGCCCGGTCTCGCCTATGCCAATGACACGCTGGTGCCTGGCCAAAGTCAGCAGGTCCTGCAGGCCAGGTTCGGCAACCTCCTCATTCTCCGGATGCACTCCCACGGTGGCCCAAATATTGTCGTACTGCTGAGCCATCCCGAGAACACTGTCAAACTCCTCCAGCGTAGTGCAGATGCACAGAGCGCGGTCAACCTGGGCCAGCCGCATGGCCTCGCGCAGTGCGGGCATTTGCGCGGCCAGTTCGGGAAAAGTCAAGTGGCAGTGGGAATCCGTGAACACGGCAGGGAAGCCCTGGTCTCAAATGGTTTGTGTCTGCCGATCCGATGCCAGCAGATTGCCCAATATCGACTCGATTTTTTGCCGCAGTGCCTGTGACTTCGAGCCTTCAGGAAAGCGTATCCCTACGCCTTGCGTGCGGTTGTTGGCCGCCTTGGCGGGTGTGATCCAGGCGACTTTGCCCGCAACCGGGTAACGCTCCTGATCGTCAGGAAGCGACAGCAGCACATAGACGTCGTCGCCCAATTTGTAGTCACGTACCGAAGGAATAAATATCCCACCCTCGGCAAACAGAGGAATGTAGGCCGCGTAAAGAGCGGCCTTTTCTTTGATCGCCAACTGAATGACGCTGGGGCGCGGACTGGATAGCATCGAAGGACTTGTCTGCAGTAACTAGTGGCCCGAGTTTAGGGCGTTTTGCGCCTGACTCACAAGCGCTTCCATCATCAGGCCGACATTAAAAGGGTGTTCGGCGGTGCGCTTGCTGTCAGCCAGCGCCTTGGCCCAGTCGGACAGTGAGGCGATGGAGCCGCCTGCAGGCAGGGCGGCTGCATCGAAAAAGCGGGTATCGGCACCCACTTTGAGTGCAAGCAAGTCGTGGCAGAGCTTCTGCAGCGCGTTGACCACTTGCGGCGCGGACCAGTCCTTGAACACACCCAGGTCTCCGCTGGCAATCGCCTTGGGCAACTGAGTCCAGTCCTGCGCATCGGCCTTGGCCTCAAACAACTGCAACGCGTCCTGCGGTCGTCCACCGGAGGCCTGCAGCATGACCCGCGCCTGCTGCGCGTTCATGCCTCTTTCCATCAGCCAGGCGAGCGCAATATCCTTTGCCGGCCAGACCATGGTGTGCGCCAGACAGCGGCTGCGAATCGTCGGCAGCAACTGGTAGGCCGCGTCACTGGCCAGCACAAACCGTACATCGCCGGCTGGTTCCTCCAGCGTTTTGAGCAAAGCATTGGCTGCTACCACATTCATGCGCTCAGCCGGGAAAACCAGCACTGCCTTACCGCGTCCACGGGCACTGGTGCGTTGCGAAAACTCTACCGCCTCGCGCATCGCCTCAACACGGATTTCCTTGCTCGGCTTACGCTTTTTTTCATCAATGTCAGACTGCGCCGACTCGCCGAGCGGCCAGCCGAGCTCCATCATCACGGTCTCGGGCATCAGCACACACAGGTCAGCATGGGTTCGTACATCGATGGCGTGGCAACTGCCGCACTGGCTGCAGGCGCCCAGCACCGAAGGCCGCTCGCAAAGCCAGGCGCGCGCCAGTGACAGCGCCAACTCGTACTGCCCCAGCCCGGAGGGCCCTGCCAGCAGCCAGGCATGACCGCGCTGCTCCAGCAAGGACTTGCACTGCGCAACAATCCAGGGCGCCGACGCGCTGCCGTTCATGCCAGCCAGCCCCGGCCCTGCACTGACTGCAGCACCTTCAACCAGACCGCCTCGCGAGGGGCATCGGCATCAATCCGTGCAAAACGCCCTGGGCTGGCGTTCATGCGCTGCAAATACCCGTCGGCCACACGGCCGAAAAATTCCAGCGGTTGCGCTTCAAACTTGTCCGGCGCGCGTGTCAGCGCCAGGCGACTGGCTGCGATGGGTGCAGGGAGGTCAAACCAGATTGTCAGGTCCGGTTGGCGAATCGCGGCATTTTGCTCGCCAGGGAGCGCCTGCACCATCTGCTCGAGCACCGACAGCAGTTTCAAATCAAAGCCGCGGCCGGCGCCCTGATAGGCGAAGCTGGCATCGGTGAAGCGGTCGCATAGCACGACAGCCCCTTCTGCCAGGGCCGGCTCGATCAGTCGCTTCAGGTGGTCACGCCGCGCTGCGAACACCAGAAGCGCTTCCGTCATGGCGTCCATCGCGTCGTTGAGCACCAGCGTGCGTAGCTTCTCAGCCAGCGGCGTGCCACCCGGCTCGCGAGACAGCGTCACCTTCCTGCCCTGGGCGCGAAAAGCCTGTGCCAAAGCCTCAATGTGGGTGGATTTTCCGGCACCATCGATGCCCTCGAAACTGATGAAGATACCGCCTGTTGTCATATGTCTTTGGTCATTGCGTCAGTGAGCGCGCTGGTATTTGTTGACAGCCCGATTGTGCTCTTCCAGACTGGCGCTGAATTCGCTGCTACCGTCGCCGCGCGCGACGAAATACAGTGCCTTGTTTGCTGTCGGGCGCACTGCCGCGAGCAGCGCCGGTTTGCCTGGCATGGCAATCGGTGTCGGCGGCAGGCCGGCTCGGGTGTAGGTATTCCAGGGCGTGTCGGCCTGCAGGTCACGCTTGCGCAGATTGCCGTCAAATGCGTCGCCCAGCCCATAGATCACGGTAGGGTCGGTTTGCAGCGGCATGCCGATCCGCAATCGGTTCGCAAAGACACCCGCAATCATGGGGCGGTCGCTGGGGCGCCCGGTTTCCTTCTCCACAATGCTGGCCAGAATCAGCGCCTGCTCGGGTGTCTTCAGAGGCGCTTCGGGCAGCCGCTGGCGCCAGACCGCCTC
>CAZZLB010000245.1:0-5150 GCA_964654655.1 uncultured Rhodoferax sp.
CCGCTGTGGTGGTGGCCGCAGGAGTTGATGCAGCCGCTGATGTGCAGGTCGATCTCGCCCAGATCGTGCAGCTCATCCATGTCCTGGTAGCGCTCGCTGATGGCCTGGGCCACTGGAATGGAACGTGCGTTGGCGAGCCCGCAGAAGTCGCCGCCCGGGCAGGCAATCATGTCGGTCAGCAGCCGGATGTTGGAGCGTGCCAGGCCCCACTGGCGCGCTGCCTTCCAGAGACCAGGTAATCGGTCAACGTGGACCCAGGGCAGCAACAGGTTTTGATCGTGCGTGATGCGCGCCTCGCCGGCGGAATAGTCTTCGGCCAGCTGTGCCGCCGCATCGAGCTGGTCTGCTGTGGCATCACCCGGCGCGTAGCCCAGGCGTTTGAAGGAGAGCGTCACGGCGCGCAGTTCAGGATTCCTGTGTGTCGCCACGTTCTGCTTTAACCAGCGGCTGTATTCCCGCTTGTCGGCGTCACTCCAATGACTGCGCTGCGTGTCGGCGGGCCGGCTCACCTGCTGGATCAATGTGGGTGGCACAAAAGAGGCTGCAACGCGGTCAAGCTCGGCTTGCGGGATCGTATGTGGCGCCCCGTCCTGTGTGACGATCTGCTGGTACTCGGCTTCCACTTCGTCCCGGAAGCGTTGCCCCTCAGCCTTCACCAGAATCTTGATGCGGGCCTTGTACATATTGTCGCGTCGGCCCCATCGGTTGTAGACACGTACCAGCGCTTCGAGGTAGTTCAGGATCTGGTTCCATGGCAGAAACTCGCGCAGCGTGCTGGCGATGACGGGTGTGCGACCCATGCCGCCGCCCACCAGCACCTTGAAGCCTATGCCGCCGTCATCCGCTCGCAGCACATGCAGGCCCACATCGTGCCAGGCGGTGGCGGCGCGGTCTTCAAGCGCACCGGTGATGGCAATCTTGAACTTGCGCGGCAGGTAGGCAAACTCGGGGTGCAAGGTGCTCCACTGGCGCATGATCTCGGCAAACGGGCGCGGGTCGGCAATCTCGTCGGCGGCAATGCCGGCGCGCTCGTCGCTGGTGATGTTGCGGATGCAGTTGCCACTGGTCTGGATGCCGTGCATATTGACCGAGGCCAGCAGGTCCATCACGTCGGCGCTCTTGTCAAGCGCAATCCAGTTGAACTGCAGGTTCTGGCGCGTGGTGAAGTGACCATAGCCTGTGGGAAGCCTGTCTGTACCAAGTGCCGACTGCTTGGCCTGCGCGCTGTCGTATACCTTTTGGTCTGGCTGGTCGTAGTCGCGCGCTATCTTTGCCAGTGCGCGCAGCTGCACGCTGGAGAGCTCGCCATAGGGCACGGCAACCCGCAGCATGGGTGCATGTCGCTGTACATACCAGCCGTTTTGCAGGCGCAAAGGGCGAAAGTCGTCGTCACTGAGCTGGCCGCTCAGATTGCGTTCAAGTTGGTCACGGTACTGCGCGGCACGCTGCCTGACCAGGCTGCGGTCGAAATCGGTGTATTGATACATAGCTGCGGCGACTCTAAGTGCCAGGCCTTAGATTGCAAACTACATTCTTGTGATGTCTATATGCCGGTCGAGCATATAGACCTTCAGTCGAGGAAGCGATTCACCTCGGATTGAGTGGGTATGCTGGACTGCGCACCCGGCTGCGTACAGGCCAGTGCGCCGGCCGCGCTGGCTTGTCGCAATGCCTGTGTCAGTTCTTCACCACGTGCCAGCGCTGCGACCAGTGCGCCGCAAAATGTATCGCCAGCGCCGGTGCTATCGATACAGTTCACCTTGAAGCCTGCTTGTCTGATCATCGTGTCGCCGATACGTGCGCAACTTCCCTGTTCACCCAGCGTGACCACGATGCAGGGCACGTCGATGCGCCACAGACATTCCTCCAGACTGCCGGGTCCGCCGGCGAGCACTTCCAGTTCACCCTGGTTCACCACCAGCACATCTATCAGTTGCAACAGTCCTGCCGGCAGCGGCTGTGCCGGCGCGGCATTCAGAACCACTTTGACGCCTTGCGAGCGCGCCGCGCTGGCGTAAGCCTGTACCGTGGGCAGCGGTATCTCAAGCTGCATCAGCAGGTGGCTGAACCCTGTCAGCGTGGGCAGATCAGCCGGAGTCAGGGCAAAGTTGGCTCCCGGCGCCACCGTGATGGCGTTCTCTCCACCCTCGGTGACGCAGATGAAAGCCGTGCCGGTGGCCTGATCGCTGACACGCACGATGTGCAGTTCGACACCCGCAGATTGCAGCGACTGTTCCAGCGGCAGCGCATACGCGTCATGGCCCAGCGCCAGCAGCATGTGGGTAGCAGCGCCGCCCGCACGTGCGCAGGCCAGTGCCTGATTGGCGCCCTTGCCGCCGGGATAAGTCTTGAACTCGCGCCCCAGCACCGTTTCGCCTGGTGCTGGTATGTGCGAGGCGCGAACGACAAAATCGAGATTGGCTGAACCTGCAACAAGAATCATGCTGATGGTTGCCGCAAGCAGCGCACTGACAGACGCCGGTCGCTGCTAGTTGGCGGGCGGCACATAGCCTTGTGCGGCGTCTGCACCTTGGCCAAAGAAATGGTTTTCCATTTGCCGGGCCAGGTACTGGCGAGCTTGTGCATCGGCCAGATTGAGCCGGTTTTCATTGACCAGCATGGTTTGATGCTTGAGCCATTCCTGCCATGCGGCCTTGCTGACGCTCTCCCAAATGCGCTTGCCCAGAGGGCCGGGGTAGGGCGGAAAGTCCAGCCCCTCAGCCTCCTTGCCATACTTGATGCAATTGACGATGCGTGCCATGTTTAGCCTTTTCGAGTCTTGGTAAAGGGCTTAACTTTAGCAAGCTTTGTGCACAAGTTGTGCGCTGCGCTAAAATGCGGGCTATGGCAAAAGCTGACACCAAAACAAAAATGCTGGCCGACGGCCTGCGTTACAAGTCCAAAGTCTCGGGGTCACCGTTCACGGCGGCAACCTCCTTTGGCGCCGCGACCATGTCGTGTTTTCTGTGTGGCAAGCATCGAGCGCGCTCCCTCATGGTGACGCGCAAGATCCTTGGCAAGTCGCAGGCGGTGTGTTCACCGTCGTGCAAAGCGGCCGACGAAGCCGCAAGCTGATTCCCCGAATTTGAAGACGTTGATCGATTGGCTGCAAAAGTCGCCACGCACGGTGATGGCCTTGCTGTGCCTGGTCTGCCTTGGAATGTTGGGCTTTGGCCAGTATCTGCAGCATGTGGTGGGTCTGGAGCCGTGCCCCATGTGCATCGTGCAGCGCTATGCCCTGATTCTGGTGGCTTTGATTGCCGCGCTGTCGAGCGCGGGCAAGGGGCGTTTTGCGCACATCAGTGGCGCTGTGCTGCTCATCCCCAGCGCCGGGTTTGGTGCTTACGTGGCAGCACGGCAAAGCTGGTTGCAGTGGTATCCGCCGGAGGTGGTGAGCTGTGGTCGCGATTTTTACGGAATCGTGGATACATTTCCGTTGCAACGTGCTATTCCCATGATATTCAGGGGCAGCGGTGACTGCAGCAAGGTGGACTGGACCTTTCTTGGCGGCTCCATCGCCAACTGGTCATTTCTCTGCTTCAGCGCGTTTACCGTGCTTGCCCTGACGCTGCTCTGGCTGCAAGTCAAGCGCCGCTGAGTTTCTTTACCAGCACCTGGCTTTTTCGATCGGCGTTGTACTTGCGCTTGCGCGCCTCGGGCAACCAGTCGGTTTCGGCCAGCGTAAATCCGCGTTTCAGGAACCAGTGCGTGGTGCGGGTCGTCAGGACAAAAATACTGTCCAGCCCGGCCGCTCTGGCCCTTTGCTCGATGCGCTTCAAGACCCGCTCGCCATCCCCCTGTCCCTGTACCTGCGGCGAGACCGTCAGCGCCGCCATTTCTGCGGTGCGTGCCTCGGCATAGGGGTAAAGCGCGGCGCAGGCGAAGATCACGCCGTCGTGCTCGATCACCGTGTAGTTGCCAACGTCGCGTTCGATCTCGGTGCGGCTGCGCTTGACCAGGGTACCGTCCTTCTCGAAGGGCTCTATCAATTGCAGGATGCCGCCGACATCGTCCACCGTGGCTTCACGCAGACTCTCCAGCTTTTCATCGACGACCATGGTGCCGATGCCGTCGTGCACATAGACCTCCAGCAATATTGCGCCATCAACCGCGAACGGAATGATGTGACTGCGCTCGACGCCGTTCTTGCAGGCTTTGACGCAGTGCTGCAGGTAGAAAGCAGTGTCCGTGGGCTGGCTGGCGGCTGGCAGCGCAAGCAGCAGCTTCTCTGCGGCGGCCAGTGGCAACTCTGTATCAATCGGGTTGTCTTCAGATTCGGGCTCATCCGGGCGCACGCGCAGACCCGGGATCTCCGTCACAAAAATCAGCTTGTCGGCCTGCAATGCTGTTGCCACTTCGGTGGCGACTTCTTCCATCGTCAGGTTGAACGCTTCACCGGTGGGCGAGAAGCCGACCGGCGAGAGCAAAACCATGGCGCCGAAATCGAGTGTCTTCAGGATGCCGGCTGTATCGACCTTGCGCACCAGACCGGAGTGCTGGAAGTCCACACCATCCACAATGCCAACCGGTCGCGCCGTGATGAAGTTGCCCGAAATAACGCGTACCGTGGCACCAGACATGGGCGTGTTGGGCAGACCCTGGCTGAAGGCCGCTTCAATTTCGTAGCGCAGTTGCCCAGCGGCCTCCTGCGCACAATCCAGCGCCACGCTGTCCGTGATGCGCATGCCATGCGAGTAACGTGAGGCGTGACCCTTGGCGGCAAGCTGCTCGTTCACCTGGGGCCGAAATCCGTGCACCAGTACCACCTTGACACCCATGCTCTGAATCATGGCGAGGTCCTGCGCCAGGTTTTGCAGCTTGCCAGCGGCAATGGCCTCGCCAGCGATACCCACCACAAAAGTCTGATGCCGGAACTTGTGGATGTAGGGCGCCACCGAGCGGAACCAGGGCACGAAGGTGAAATTGAAAACGGAGGACATGAAGTTAAATCAGTTGCTTGCGCGGATAATCGGCGGTTGCCGTCTGGTTCATTTTGACCGAAGTTTCCCTCTTGTCTGACATTCCCCTGAAAATCGAGTTTCCAGAGTCCCTGCCGGTGTCGGGTAAACGCGACGAGATCATGGCGGCGCTGCGTGCGCACCAGGTCATCATCGTTTGCGGTGAAACCGGCTCCGGCAAGACCACACAGT
>CAZZLB010000246.1:0-5141 GCA_964654655.1 uncultured Rhodoferax sp.
TTTCGCTCAGTCTGCTGGGCACTTTCCTGGTCCGCTCCGGCGTCCTGACCTCGGTTCACGCATTTGCGACCGACCCCAAACGCGGCATTTTCATCCTGCTGTTTCTGGCTGCCGTGGTGGGTGGCTCACTGACGCTGTTTGCGGCGCGCTCCGGCAAGGTCCGCGCGGGTGGCGCCTTCTCGGTGGTATCGCGCGAGACTTTCCTGCTGATCAACAACGTGCTCCTGACCACGGCCGCTGCCGCCGTGCTGCTGGGCACACTTTACCCTCTGATCGTTGACGCACTGAACCTGGGCAAGCTGTCGGTCGGGCCGCCTTACTTCAATTCGGTATTCGCTCCCATCATGCTGCCCGTGCTGTTTTTCATGGTGATAGGTTCCTATGCCCGCTGGAAGAATGACAGCGTGGCCGAACTCGGCAAGAAGCTGCGTCCAGTTGCCATCGTTTCGGTCCTGCTGGGTTGCAGCGCACCGCTGCTGGCGGGTCCCTGGTCGTGGCTGGTGGCCCTGAGTCTGACACTGGTATTCTGGATTGTGCTGTCCTCGCTGCAACAGATTTACCGTCAGGTCAAGGAGTCGGTCAGCTGGAAGGCGATACCGATTTCCTATTGGGGCATGCAGTTGGCTCACATCGGCATTGCCGTGTGCGTCGTGGGAATCACCATGGTCAAGGGCTACGAGACCGAGAAGGATGTGCGCATGTCCATCGGCGACACGGTTGAAGTTGCCGGCTACACCTTCAAGCTGACGGGCATCAGCGAGGTACCGGGTCCGAACTACAACGCCGATCGTGGCATTGTTGAGCTGATCAAGGACGGCAAAGTCATGCGTACGCTGGAGCCCGAGAAGAGAACCTATTTCTCATCGAGCATGCCGATGACCGAGACAGCGATTGACAGCAATCTGGTACGCGATGTCTATGTTGCGTTGGGCGAACGACTACAGGATAGCGGCAGTCCGGCCTGGGCGATTCGGGTTTACCACAAGCCCTTTGTCACCTGGATCTGGGGCGGCTGCATGCTGATGGCCCTGGGCGGTGCGATGGCGGCGCTGGACCGGCGCTATAGAAGAAAGAGCTTGGCCAACAGCAAGACTGCGAGCCCTGTCAAAGGAGTTCCGGCATGAACAAGAAGGCACTGATTCCACTGGGGATTTTTGCCGTTTTGGTGGTCTTTCTGGCCATCGGCCTGACGCGCGACCCGCACGAAATTCCCTCGCCCTTCATTGGCAAGCCAGCCCCAGCGTTTACGGCGCCGAAGCTGCAAACACCCGATCAGACGTTTTCCGGCAAGGACATGCTGGGCAAAGTCTGGTTGCTCAATACCTGGGCCTCCTGGTGTGTGGCCTGCCGACAGGAACACCCGATTCTGATGGAATTCGCCAAGACCAAGACGATTCCCGTGGTGGGACTTGACTACAAGGATCAGAATTCCGAAGGACTGAAATGGCTGGCTCGCTATGGTGATCCGTACGACCTTTCCATCACGGACCGGGACGGCCGCATAGGCATCGACTTTGGCGTCTACGGCGTACCAGAAAGCTTCCTGATCGACAAGCAGGGCATCATTCGCTACAAGCAGATTGGACCTGTGACCGAAGAGGCGCTGCGCGACAAGATTCTGCCCATGGTGCGGGAGTTGCAAAAATGAAATACTGGCTTGCCCTTCTTCTGACAATGCAATGCGCCTTTTCAAGTTACGCCGGTGAAGCCGTACCGCTAGCAGAAGACCCGGTGGTGGAGCAGCGCATGATTGCCATCTCGGAAGAGTTGCGCTGCCTGGTTTGCCAGAACGAGTCGCTCGCCGGCTCGCGCGCCGACCTGGCGATGGATTTGCGTCGCGAACTGCGCACGCTGGTCAAGGCCAACAAGTCCGATGCCGAGATCATGGAGTACATGGTCAGCCGCTATGGCGACTTTGTGCGCTATCGTCCGCCGGTCAAGCCTCTCACCTGGATGCTCTGGTTCGGCCCCTTCCTGCTCCTGATCGGCGCCCTGTACTTCCTGGTGCGTCTGGTGCGACGCCAGCAGGCAAGCAGTGCTGCACCAGTACTTGATGCAGAACAGCGCCGGAAAGCGCAGTCCCTTCTCAAAGATACGGAACTTCCCTCATGACTGCCTTTATTGCTATTGCCGTCGTCCTGACGCTGTTGGCCCTGCTTTGGCTGGTGCGTCCGCTGTTGTGGCCTGCCGCGGCAAGCGCTGGCGTTTCCAGCCGCGGCTTGAACGCCTCGATCTACCGCGATCAGCTCGAGGCCCTGGAACGTGACCTGGCACGCGGTGTGATCAGTGCCCAGGAGTGTGAGGCGGGCCGGGACGAGTTGCAGTTGCGCCTGCTCGACGACACCGATGAATCGCCCGCATCGCATCAGGCTGGCAACAGTTTCTGGACCGGACGGCGTACGGCTGCGGTGATCGCCTTGCTGTTGCCGCTTGGTGCGGGCGGCATGTACTGGTGGCTCGGTACACCGGAAGCGATCGATCCGGTGGCCACCCAGAAGGCCAACAATGATCAGGTCGCCAGCATGGTCGATGCGCTTGCCGCACGCTTGAAAGCGAACCCTGACAACCCCAAGGGCTGGGCCATGTTGGCGCGCTCCTACAAGGTGATGGGGCGTTTTGCCGAAGCCGAGCAGGCCTTTCTGAAAGCAGGCGATCTGGTCAACAACGATCCTGATCTGCTGGTGGATTACGCTGACTTGCTGGCGGTGCGCAACAATAACAACATCGAGGGCAAGCCGCTGGAGCTTGTCACCAAGGCGCTGAACCTGAACCCGCAGCACCCGATGGGACTGATGATGTCGGGCGTTGCCGCCTACCGTCGCAACGACTTCAAGCTCGCGGTCTCGCAATGGGAGAAGTTGTTGCTGGTGCTTGATCCGGGCTCGCCGGATGCGCAGCAGGTGGAGGCTGATATCGCGGAAGCCCGCAGCAAAGCCGGAATGCCGGCAGTTGCCCCAGGCTCCATCGCCAGCAAGCCGCCAAGCGGCGCCACCGAGAGCGGCAAGATGCCTCCTGTGGACCCGGCAGCGGCCGGCGCCATGACGCCCGAGAAGATCAACCAGATGATTGACGCCCTGGCTGCCAAGCTCAAAGCCAATCCTTCAGACCTGGCTGGTTGGGCCCGTCTGGCCGGCGCCTACAAAGTGCAGGGCCGTTTACCGGAGGCCGAACAGGCCTTCGAGAAGGCCGGCAAACTGGTCGATGGCGACGCCGGTCTGCTGACCCAGTATGCTGACCTGCTGGCCATGCGCACCAACACGCTGGAGGGACGCCCGCTGGCACTGGTCAACAAGGCTCTGACCATCGATCCCAGACATCCGATGGCCCTGATGCTGGCCGGTACCGCTGCCTACAGACGATCAGACTACAGGCTGGCCATCAGCCATTGGGAAAAAGTGCTCACGGTGCTGCCACCAGGCTCACGAGACGCAGCCCAGGTGGAAGCGGAGATCGCCGATGCGCGCAGCAAGGCTGGCTTGGGCCTGCAGCCCAGGGCGAAACCCTGAACCGGGTGGCCGCAGTTAGACCATTTCAGCGACCCTGCGGCCAAAGTTTTCAACCTCGTTCCAGTCCGTGAATTCGACCACGACCGAAGGGTCGGTGGGGCCCTTGGTGATCAGCATGATGAACCTGATCATCTGGCGGTCGATGAAACGGTAGCGCGGGTAATCGAGTTTGCCGGCAAAAACCCCAAGCAGTTTGGGTTTCCAACTGATGGTGCGCAGGAACTTGATCAGATAGGGGTTGTTCTCGGGCCGGTTCTTGTTCGGCTTGCGCGCCACGATATTGACCGTGAAGAACGCATTGGATTTGCTTTCAAGCAAAGTCTGATGCCGCGCTATGAATTGCGACACTTCCGGTTGATGCTTGCCGTAACGGATGCTCGCGCCGACAACAATCGTACCAAACGCCGCCAGATCAAGCCCCTCGGCCTTCGACAGGGGCACAACCGTGGCGGCGCGCCCATGCTGCTGCAAGACCTGGCGCAAGCGCTCACAAATGCGCGGCGTGTGACCGTCGGTGGTTGAATACGCCAGCAGGACACTGCTCATCGAGCCGGCCCTGCCGGTGCATCATCGTCGAGATTGACGGCCTTGTACTTGCCGGCAAGTTGCTGCTGCGTGGCGTCAGGCACTTGCGCATAATGCGAGAACTCAATGCTGTAGGAACCTTCACCAGCGGTCAGTGACTTCAGACGCCCCTGGTAATCGCCAAGCTCGGCCAGCGGCATCAGTCCGCTGATCGCCACTGCCCCGTTGGGTCGTGGCTGCGTACCCGTGACGTGACCCCGCTTGCTGGCCAGATCGCCCGTCAGGTCGCCGATGGTGGCCTCGGGTGCCAGTACCTCGATGTTGACCAGCGGCTCCAGCACAATGGGGCGTGCCTGGCGTACCGCATCGATGGTCGCCTTGCGACCGGCCGACGTGAAGGCGATGTCTTTCCCGTCAACCGGATGCGTCTTGCCGTCGTGCACGATGACGCGCAGGTCGTGCACCGGGTAGCCTGCCACCACGCCTTCGGCCAGCGCCTGGCGCACGCCTTTTTCGACGGCAGCCATGAACACGCCAGGTATGACGCCGCCCTTGACAATGTCAACAAACTCAAAGCCGGACCCACGCGGCAAGGGTTCAACGCGCAGCATCACCTCACCAAACTGGCCGGCGCCGCCGCTCTGCTTCTTGTGCCGGCAGTGCCCCTCGGCTTTGCCCGTAATGGTCTCACGGTAAGCGATCTGCGGCGGACTGGTGTCGAGCTCCAGCTTGTACTGTTGCAGCATGCGCGAGAGTTTGGCTCGCAGGTGCATGTCTCCCAGACCCCGAATCACGGTCTCGTTGGTACTGGGATGCCGTTCCACCTTGAAACAGGGGTCTTCCAGTTCGAGCTTGTGCAGGATGTCAAACAGGCGCTGCTCGTCGCCCTTGCGCCGCGTCTGCACCGCCAGGCCATGCATGGGTAGCGGGAAAGCCAGTGGCTTGAGGTGAATGTGATCCTCGTCGTGGGAGTCATGCAGGACGCAGTCAAATTCGATTTCATCCACCTTGGCCACAGCGCCAATGTCGCCGGGCACCAGGTCTGCGACTTCAACGTGCTCCTTGCCCTGCAGGCGATACAGGTGAGTCACCTTGAACGGTCTTTTGGCC
>CAZZLB010000247.1:0-3723 GCA_964654655.1 uncultured Rhodoferax sp.
CACCGGCAACAGAGGTCAGGGCTGCAACAACGAGAGCGGGATGAATTTTCATGGTTTCTCCTGGGTTAATGTTCGTGGAGCACGGTGTGTGACCGCGCCTTCAATCTGCTATCAATACGATCCGCGAAGGGTAAGTACTTATGACCTGGAGAGCCATCAGTTGACTTCCTGCAACGGTGCCGGGCGCCACTTGGCGAGCCGGTTTTCTACCTGGGTCATGAGGTACTCTGCTGCCAGAGCCACCACCATGATGATGACAATGGCTGCGTACATGCCAGCGGCGTCAAACGAGCCTTTGGCCACATTGATGAGCAGGCCGATGCCGTAACGGGCACCGACAAACTCGCCGACGATGGCGCCCACAATGGCAAAGCCGAAGCTGACGTGCAGCGAGGCAAAGATCCAGCTCATGGCCGAGGGGATGACCACAGAGCGCGTCAGTTGCCAGCCCTTGGCGCCAAGAATCTGCGCGTTGGCCAGCAGATTGCGGTCGGCTTCGACCACGCCTTGAAAGGCGTTCGAGAAAACCACGAAGAACACCATCACAAAAGACAGTGCCACCTTGGAAGTCAGGCCCAGGCCGAAAATCATGATGAAAATCGGTGCCAGCACGACCCGGGGGATGGAGTTGATGACCTTGATGTAAATGGAAAATACGTCGGCCAGCATCCTGTTTCGTCCGAGTGCAATGCCGGCGATGATGCCGGCGATGGAGCCCGAGAAAAAGCCCAGCAGCGACTCTTCCATGGTGACCCACAGGTGGTACCAGAGCGAGCCTTCGGAAGTGCCTTCAAGAACCCATTCCTTCAGGCGCATGAAGATCAGCCAGGGGCTGGAAAAGAAGAACACATCGATGAGCTTGAAGCGTACCGCGAGTTCCCAGCCGCCCAGAAAGACAACCAGAATGAAATAGCGCCAGAAGTAGACGGCGAACTTGCGGTTGCGGGCCGCTACTGCGGCGGCGGCCTCGATCTCGGCATCGGAGGTACCAGGCTGAAACACCTGGGTGTTGGAATTAGGGGTGTTGCTCATCATGCTTTCTCAGGAAACCCGCGCTTCGTCGCGCTCGGCGCCGCGCAGTACCTCATCACGCAGGTCTTCCCAGATGGTGCGGGAGATGTCGATAAAGGCCTTGTCATAACGGATTTCGCTCACGATGCGTGGCCGGGGAATGTCGATGGTGTAAACCGACTTGACCGTGGCGGGACCGGAGGTCAGGACATAGACTTTGTCGGCCAGGGCAATTGCTTCTTCCAGGTCGTGTGTGACGAATACCACTGATGCCTTGGACTGCGACCACAGCTTGAGCAGTTCCTCATGCATCAGGACGCGGGTTTGCACGTCGAGCGCCGAGAAGGGCTCGTCCATCAGCAGGATTTGCGGTTCATTGATGAAGGTCTGCGCCAGCGAAACACGCTTTCGCATGCCGCCGGACAGTTGATGCGGGAATTTGGTCGCGTGAATCGACAGGTTGACCCGGGCCAGCCATTCGCGCGCTTTGGCATAGGCCTGCTCCTGCTCAACACCGCGAAAGATCGGCCCGGTCACAACGTTGTCGATCACGCTGCGCCAGGGAAACAGTGCATCGGTCTGAAAAACAAAACCGATGCGCGGGTCGATGCCGTCGACCGGCGCACCCATCACCCGGACCTCGCCAGCCGAGGGCTTGGCCAGTCCGGTGACCAGGTTGAGCGTGGTGGACTTCCCGCAGCCGGTCGGCCCCACAACAGCCACAAATTCGCCGCGCGCCACACTCATGTTGAAGTCGCGCAGGGCCGTCATGGACTTGCCGTCCGGTGTCAGAAAGCGCCGACTGACGTTGATCAGTTCGATCGCCGGGCTGTTGTTGTCTGGGGTCATGGATTGGCCTGGTTTACTTGGCGTTCTTGACGAATTCCGTCGTGTAGGTCTTGGACAGGTCTACCGTCTTGCCCTTGACGTTCTTGGAGAAGGCTGCCAGCACCGACAACACGGTCTCCGGACCGCCTGCAGGCATCACACCGTCGGGTGTGAACATGGCCTTGCCATCGGCCAGCGCCTTGACATAGCTGTCCTTGTCGCCAGCGTAGAAGTCTTTGGGCATTTTGTCGGCAATTTCGGCAGCGCTGTGGGTGTTGATGAACTTGAGCGTCTTGACGAAGGCGTTGGCCAGTTTTTGCACGGTTGGCTTGTTCTTTTCAACCCAGTCGGTCGACATGTAGAGCGAGGCTGCAGGGTAGGTTCCACCCAGCGCTGCCTTGGTTTTCTCAACCGTTCGCATGTCCACCAGAATCTGCGCCTCGCCGGTCTTGAGCATGCGTGAAATCGTGGGTTCTGTGGTCATGCCAGCCTGGATCTTGTCCTGCGTCATGGCGGCAATGAAGGTGGTGCCGGCCCCTACCGGGATCGTGCTGAACTCGCCCAGCGGAACGCCGGCCTTGACCATCAGGTATTGCGACAGGAAATTGGTTGAGGAACCCAGACCGGTGACGCCCAGGCTCTTGCCGCGCAGGTCGGCCATCGACTTGATCTGCGGATGCTTGGTGGAAACCAGCTCGACCTCACCGGGTGCCTGGCTGAACTGCACCACGGACTGCACGTACTTGCCCTTGGTCTGCAGATCGACGCAGTGGTCGTAGAAGCCGACCACACCCTGTACTGCACCGGCCAGCATTTCGTTTTCTGCGTCCACGCCAGAGGCTTCATTGAGCAACTCGACGTCCACGCCCTCGGCCTTGAAATAGCCCAAGGCCTCGGTCAGTTTGGCCGGCAGGTAAATCTGTTTTTCGTAGCCGCCGACGATGATGGTGACCTTGTCTGCTGCCAGGGCGCTGCCGGAGGCGGCAATCATGACGGCAAGCCCCATGGCCTGCAGAAGGTATTTGGGTTTGAAGACGAATTTCATGAGATCTCCTGAGGTGGTTTGTGGTCGCACGATAGCCGCTGGCTGCTTTCAGTCCGCTTTCAATCACTGCAACCTAGGGTAAACACTGATTTGTAGCTCCGACTATGATCGACGCTTCGTTCTGACTTCACTGACTGGGCTGTTTGCGATGCGGATACTGGTGGTAGAAGACAACACCGAACTGGCGCAATGGCTGGGCCGCACACTGCGCAAGGAGCAGTACGCTGTCGATTGCATAGCCAACGGCGTTGACGCCGACTTTGCTCTGCGCTCGGAGCAGTACAACCTGGTCATTCTGGACCTTTCCCTGCCAGGAATGGACGGAGCCGAGGTCTTGCGCCGCCTGCGCGCGCGTCATGACTCGACTCCGGTGCTGGTTCTCACCGCCAACAACACGGTGCAGAGCCGGGTCGCCGAACTCGACGAGGGCGCCGATGATTACATGGCCAAGCCCTTCGACATTGAGGAACTGGAGGCACGCATCCGGGTTCTGCTGCGGCGTTCGTCCGGCCAGGCGTCTCCGTTGGTGGCCTGCGGTGACCTCAACTTCAACACGAACACGCGCGAATTCCTGATTGCTGGAGAGACGCTGGCCCTGACACCGCGTGAGCGTGCCGTGTTGGAACTGCTGCTGCGCAAGGCCGGTAGCAGTGTTACCAAGCAAGCGCTGGCGCAAAGCCTTTTTTCGCTGGACGAAGATGTCTCTACCGACGCCATCGAAATCTATGTGCACCGGCTGCGCAGGAAGCTGGAGCACAGCACGGCAAAAATCATGACCCTGCGCGGTCTGGGCTACCTGCTGCGCCCGGCAGGCAATGACTAGCAGCCTGCGCCGGCAA
>CAZZLB010000247.1:3823-5119 GCA_964654655.1 uncultured Rhodoferax sp.
GACTACATTGAACGGCTGGAAAATCACACCAATCTGCGCAGCAGCTTCATCCAGAACGCGGCGCATCAGCTGCGTACCCCGCTGACGGTGCTGAACACGCAAATCAGCGACGCCGTTCGCGCACCGGGCAAGGCAGAGGCCGATGTGCCGCTGTTGGCGGCGCGCAGGACCTTGCAACAGACAACGCGCCTGGTGAACCAGTTCCTGACGCTTTCTGCGGCGGAAGCCTATGTCGCCGTGATGACGCCGACCTCAACCCAGGATTGCTGCGATATCCTGCAAAAGGTAATGGAAGACATGGCCCCTCAGGCGCATCAGAAGGACATTGACCTTGGCTTCGAGCGCAGCGGCACAGACACAGTGGTGCCGGTCGATCCGGCAGCCCTGCATGAAATCATGGTGAACCTGATCGATAACGCCATCCGCTACACCCAGGCTGGCGGCGTCGTCACGGTGCGCTTGAACTCAATCGTGGACAGAATTTCAGTGAGCATAGAAGACAACGGACCGGGCATCCCGGAGCAAAGCCGGGGCAGGATATTCGAGCGCTTCTACCGGGCCGCTGATACGGGCACCACGGGTAGCGGTCTTGGGCTCGCCATCGTCAAAGAGCTGGTATCACAGTGCGGTGGCACGGTGCAACTGCAAGCGCCGGGACATGGTGACCATGGCCTCCTGGTGGAACTGGAATTTTCTGCGTCGAGGCAATCCGGCTGACCGCAAGCGGCGGATCACCGCTGCGGCCCCTATGCAGGCTGTGGTTCGGAAGCCGCTCTTCGCGATTGCAATATAAATGCCACAGTCTGCCAGACGATAAAGAGGGCAATCATGCCCAGCAGGGTGCCGCTGATGGGACGGGTGACGAAGACACCGAAACTGCCTCGGCTGATGAGCATGGCACGGCGGAAGTTTTCTTCCAGCATGGGGCCCAGGATAAAGCCCAACATCAGCGGCGCGGCGTCCAGCTTGAGGCGCATGAACAGATAGCCCATGAAGCCGAAGATGGACGTGATGAAGATGTCATCAAGGTTGTTGTTGATGCTGTAAGTGCCGACGCAGCAGAAGAACAGAATCGACGGAAACAGCACATTGAACGGAATCTTGAACACCGACAGCCAGTAGCGCACCAGCGGCACGTTGAGGATCAGCAGGAAGCAGTTGCCGACCCACATGCTGGCCACCAGACCCCAAAACAGATCGGGGTGGCTTCCTATCATGTTCGGACCGGGTTGGACACCCTTGATGATGAAGGCGCCCATCATCAGCGCCATCACCGCGTTCTCCGGAATGCCAATC
>CAZZLB010000248.1:0-5113 GCA_964654655.1 uncultured Rhodoferax sp.
TGGTGCAGTGGCCGTGCATGAGACCAACATGGGTCACATGGCACAGATGCTGCCCGGCGCTGGCCTGTAATCAACTGACGAACAAGGAGTAATCACATGCCTCGCGTCAAACGTGGTGTAACGGCTCGCGCCCGCCACAAGAAAGTTTTAGCCCTTGCAAAAGGTTTCCGTGGTCGTCGCGGTAATGTCTTCCGGATCGCCAAAGAAGCGGTCATGAAGGCCGGGCAATATGCCTACCGGGATCGCCGTACCAAGAAGCGTGTCTTCCGTCAGCTGTGGATTGCGCGTATCAACGCTGCTGCACGTCAGTGTGGCCTGACCTACAGCCAGTTTGCCAATGGCCTGAAGAAAGCCAATATCGAGATTGACCGCAAGGTCCTGTCGGACATCGCCGTGCATGACATGGCTGCATTCTCCGGTATCGTGGAACAAGTCAAGGCCAAGCTGGCTGCTTGAGTTCGCACGGGTTCGCTGCAGTTCTTTGGCGAACCATGTACCAAATGACAAGGGCTAGAGCTTGAAAAGGCGCTAGCCCTTTTTCCATGTCAAAAGACCTCAAGAGAATTTATGAACGAGTTGAACGATGTTGTAGATGCTGCCAAAGCCGCCTTCGAGCGCGCCAGCGCGCCTGCCGATCTGGAAAATGCCAAGGCGCTGTTTCTGGGCAAGACGGGTCGGATCACCGAACTGATGAAGGGCCTGGCGGCCTTGTCAGTGGACGAGAAAAAGTCCCGTGGCGCTGCCATCAACCAGGCCAAGCAAGCCATCGAAGCAGCTTTGAATGCCCGGCGTCAGGCATTGGCAGAGAACGAATTGCAGGCGCAACTCCAGGCTGAAGCGCTCGATGTAACGCTGCCTGGCCGACAGCGCGGAGCCGGCGGTCTGCATCCGGTCTCGCTCACGCTGGAGCGCATCGAGGCTATTTTTGGCTCGATGGGTTTCGCCGTTGCACAGGGACCGGAGATCGAAACCGACTGGTTCAATTTCACTGCCTTGAACACGCCAGAGGATCACCCGGCGCGTTCGATGCACGACACTTTTTATGTTGAAGGTGGTTCGGTCACAGCACCCAATCTGCTGCGCACCCATACCAGTCCGATGCAGATTCGCTATGCGGTGCAGCATGTCAAGAAGCATCAGGTGGCCATCGCCTCGGGCTCCATGCCCGAGATTCGCGTCATCGCGCCGGGGCGTACTTACCGGGTTGACAGCGACGCCACCCATTCGCCCATGTTTCACCAGTGTGAAGGTCTGTGGGTGGGAGAAAACGTCAGCTTCAAAGACCTGAAATACGTCTTCACGGATTTTTGTCGAACCTTCTTTGAATCCGATGATCTGGTGCTGCGCTTTCGCCCGAGTTTCTTCCCGTTTACCGAGCCCAGCGCCGAGATTGACATCCAGTTCCAGAGCGGGCCGCTGGCCGGGCGCTGGCTCGAGGTCGCAGGCTCAGGCCAGGTGCATCCGAACGTGGTGCGCAACATGGGTCTGGACCCGGAAAAATACATCGGCTTTGCCTTTGGCATGGGGCCGGATCGCCTCACCATGCTGCGTTATGGCGTCAATGATCTGCGATTGTTTTTTGACGGTGACATCCGCTTTTTGTCCCAGTTCCAATGACAAGAAACACATAAATTACCATGCAATTTCCTGAATCCTGGCTGCGTGAATTCTGCAATCCGCCACTCACCACCGAGCAACTCGCCGACACCCTCACGATGGCGGGGCTTGAAGTTGAAGAACTCAAGCCCGTTGCCCCGCCCTTTAGCAAAGTGATAGTCGGCGAAATCAAGGAGGCCATGCAGCATCCAAATGCGGATCGTCTGCGTGTCTGCATGGTTGACGTCGGGCAGGGCGATCTGCTCAACATCGTTTGTGGTGCACCCAATGCGCGGGTCGGCATCAGGGTACCTGTTGCGTTGGTCGGCGCGGAGCTGCCGGCGGGTGACGATGGCCAACCCTTTCTGATCAAGGTGGGCAAGCTGCGTGGCGTGGAGAGCCAGGGCATGCTGTGTTCGGCGCGCGAGTTGAAACTCTCCACAGACCATTCGGGGCTGCTTGAACTCGATCGCGCTGCACCCTTGGGTCAGGACATCCGCGAGCATCTCTCGCTGGACGACACCTTGTTCACGCTCAAGCTGACGCCCAATCTGGCGCATTGCCTCAGCGTGTTTGGCGTTGCCCGTGAGGTGGCGGCGCTGACCGGTGCGCCGCTGAAGGAACCGGTGTTTGACGTGACCGGGATTGGCAGCACCGACAAATTGCCTGTCAAGGTGAGCGCCCCTGATTTGTGTGGACGGTTTTCCGGGCGCGTGATTCGTCACGTCAACACCAAGGCGAGCACGCCGCAATGGATGGTGGACAGGTTGGCACGGTGTGGGCAGCGCAGCGTGACGGCTTTGGTGGACATCTCCAACTATGTGATGTTCGAGTTCGGCCGGCCATCGCATGTTTTTGATCTGGACAAGATTCATGGCTCACTTGACGTGCGCTGGGGCAAAGCCGGCGAGCAACTCAAGCTGCTCAATGGCAGCACGGTCACAGTGGACGACAAGGTGGGCGTGATTGCCGATGATCATCAGGTGGAGTCCCTGGCCGGCATCATGGGTGGAGACGCCACGGCTGTGTCTGACGATACAAGGCACATCTACCTCGAAGCCGCCTTTTGGTGGCCCAAGGCGATTGCCGGGCGCTCGCGTCGTTTCAACTTTTCTACCGATGCGGGTCATCGTTTTGAGCGCGGCGTCGATCCCAGCTCGACGGTGCAGCACATCGAACGCATTACCCAGCTGATTGTTGCGATCTGTGGCACACCCGGCACGGCTTGTGGTCCGATCGATGACCTGCAAGTGAACATGCCCGCTGCTGCGAGCGTGACCCTGCGCGTTGCACGTGCCAGCAAGGTCATCGGCATGCCGCTGACACAGGCACAGTGCGCAGATGCGCTCTCGCGTCTGCAGTTGCCGCTGACGCAGGGCGACGGCACGATCACCGTGACATCACCCCCGCACCGCTTTGATCTGCAGATCGAAGAGGATCTGATCGAGGAAGTGATCCGCATGGTCGGATATAACCAGTTGCCGCCGACGCCGCCGTTGGCTCCCATTACGGCGAAGATCCGCCCTGAGGCCGAGCGCAGCCCGTTTGCCGTGCGCCGTTCACTCGCTGCCATGGGGTATCAGGAGACCATCAATTTCAGCTTTGTCGAGGAGCGCTGGGAGAACGAGCTCTGCGCCAACCCCAATCCGATCAAACTGCTTAACCCGATCGCCAGCCAGATGAGCGTGATGCGCACCTCCCTGCTTGGCTCGCTGCTGCAGGTCCTGAAATTCAACCTGGACCGCAAAGCGCAACGGGTCAGGGTGTTTGAAATGGGACGTGTTTTTCTGCGTGACGCGAGTGTGCGCAACACCGACGCCACTGTCGAAGGCTTTCACCAGCCGCTTCGTGTGGCGGGCATGGTTTGCGGTAACGCTGACGCGCCGCAATGGGGACGCAAGGAGCAGGGCGTCGACTTCTTTGATGTCAAGGGCGATGTCGAGGCATTGCTGGCGCCGCGCAAGCCCGTTTTTGCACCCGCCGCTCATCCGGCCATGCATCCGGGACGCTGCGCCAGTGTGGTGCTCGATGGCCTGTCCATTGGCTTTGTCGGCGAACTCCACCCCAAGTGGCGCCAGGCCTACGACCTGGTGCAGGCGCCTGTCATGTTTGAGTTGGAACTCGACGCGGTCTTGCAGCGCGATGTGCCGGCCTTCAGGTCAGTGAGCAAGTTCCATGCAGTCGAGCGCGACATCGCCGTGCTGGTGCCCGAGTCGGCCAGCCATGACGCTTTGCTGACCGCGGTCTGGTCCGCGCCGACGGGTGGTCTGTTGCGCGACGCAGCTTTGTTCGACATATACCGCCCCAAAGCAAGCCTGGAATCTGCGACGGCAACCGGAGCAGCAGAAAAGAGCATGGCCGTGCGCCTGACGCTCAACAGTGATGACTCGACCTTGACGGACGAGCAGATTGAGGTGGCCGTTCAAGCTGTGCTGGCTGCACTTAAAGATCGACTGGGTGCGCGCCAACGCGCCTGAAGCATTACCATCTGATCCAACAACAAGTGAGGCATGCATGGAAATCTCGGTTGACTCGCTGGAGACCCCGGCGCTGACGAAAGCGCAGTTGGCAGAACTGCTTTTTGAACAAATCGGACTGAACAAGCGTGAGTCCAAGGACATGATCGACGCGTTTTTTGATTTGATATCAGAAAGTCTGGTGGACGGCAAGGACGTGAAGATTTCCGGCTTTGGCAATTTTCAGATCCGGACCAAAGCCCCGCGACCGGGACGCAATCCGCGAACCGGTGAAGCCATTCCGATCGAGGCGCGCCGTGTGGTGACTTTTCATGCCAGCCACAAACTCAAGGAACAGATTCAGGAAGTCACGCGCAAGGCTTGATTGCCCGCAAATATATTTTTTATTTCGTGTGAAGCGGGCAACTCCCACTTTACATTTCGGGCCGACCTAGAGTAATCTCGAAGCTGTCTCTCCTAGCGCATTGATTTAAATGGAGAAAGCTCTCCCCCCTATTCCTGCAAAACGCTATTTCACGATCGGTGAGGTCGGTGATCTGTGTGGCGTCAAGCCGCATGTGCTACGTTATTGGGAGCAGGAGTTCACGCAACTGCGGCCCATGAAGCGGCGTGGCAACCGTCGCTACTATCAGCACCATGAGGTGTTGATGATCCGGCGCATCCGCGACCTGCTCTACGACCAGGGTTTCACCATCAGCGGTGCCCGCAACAAAATGCAGGAAATTCTGCAGTTGGAGCGCGAGAAGAAGCGCAACGGCGAAGTTCTGCTTGATGGTGTGGAGGTCATTGAAACCACAGATTTCGTATCCGATCCCGCGGACGACGATTCGGCGGGAACGGTAAGCGGCAGTTTTTCAGACCGCTTGCTGGACCTGCGGCGCGAACTGTTCGAGATTCGCAGCCTGTTGTCTCTGGCGCACTGAGTTGTCGAGTGACAAGCGTCTATAATTCCCGGCATAGATCGGTGTGTGGCGCAGCCTGGTAGCGCACTTGCATGGGGTGCAAGGGGTCGAAGGTTCGAATCCTTTCACACCGACCAG
>CAZZLB010000249.1:0-5106 GCA_964654655.1 uncultured Rhodoferax sp.
GGCAAGATGACACGCGGCAGGCCCTTGGGTGTTTCGTCCAGAAACAGCCACGAAAAGTGGGTGTGTCCCAGCGCCTGACTCCAGGGCCCGTCGGCCGCCAGCGGCACCATGGAACGGTAGGCGTTGCGGATGTTCGGGCTCGGCGACCAGGTCGCCTTGTCGGTCGGATTGAGCGGGAAGTGCATGAAGCCGTCGGGCCCGGCTTTCACACTCTCATGGCGCTGCGACATCGGTCGCGCCAGCCGTATCGTCGTGCCCAGTGTGCCACCCGGCACTTCCAGCGCACCCACCAGCGTGGCCAGCAGGGTGCGGGCCCAGCAGCACTCAAAACCACCCCAACCGTTGTTGACCGTCTTGCCCAGCGTCACCGCCACCGGCCGGTACGGCATGGTGATGCCATCGATCTCGATCGTTTGCCCAACACAGGCGTGGTCCATGAACTCGTTGGCAATGCGCCGGATATTGGCTGCCGGCACATCGCAAATGGCTTGCGCCCATTCCGGCGAGTAGGGCCGCATGTGCTCCACCAGGCGCGTAAAGCCGGTGCTGCCCTGAAGCAGGCCTTCGGCCAGCACCTCGTTGTCAGGGCCGATCTCGATCGCGTCGGCCTCAAAGCTGCCTTCAATCGCCTCACGCAGGTCCGCGCTGTCGTGTGTACGTGCGCTGGCACTGGCGAGATCCCAGACCAGCGGCTTGCGGCTGGTGCGATCACGCAGGTAGTAACCGTGCGGACCGACCAGATAGGGCGAAGCTGTACGGGCTGCCAGAAAAGCCACATCGAGGCGCTCACGCTTCACCTCGTGCAGCAGCACATGGATCAGCGCGTACAGGAATGCGGCATCGGTCTTGGGCTTGATCGGCAACCACTGCGTCGAACAGGCGCCGGTGACGGACAGGTGCGGCTCTACCTGTACCCGCTTCAGGCCACGCAAGCGCGCGCCGGAATGCCGCCAGACGCCGATCACGCCACCCGAGGCTTCGATGTTGGAGCCGCAGGAGATCAGGTAATTGCACAGCGGCGTGTCGGGCGTGACGATGAAGGCACGGTGCCAGAACTCGCCATACAAGTGCTCGGAGTGATAGCACTTGACGCCCTGGCCGGAGCCAAAACCCATGTCCACCGGACCCCAGGCCGACAGAAAGGCCGGCAGCGTACCCATGTAGGACTGGGGCGTTCCGGCACCACCAAAACTGGCCGCCACGCGTGGATAGCCGGATGCGTCGAGGATGCCTTCGGCACGCACAGCGTTGAGCTTGTCCGCGATCAGACCGAATGCTTCCTCCCAGCTGATCGGCACAAAGCCCGGGTCCTGGTCGCGCCCCTTCTTGGGGTTGCTGCGCTTCATGGGTGTCAGCACGCGATGCGGGTTGTAGGTCTTTTGCACCAGGCCATAGGCCTTGACGCAGACTTTGCCACCACCCGGATGAATATCGGCGGCGCAGAAATTGGGTTGAACTTCGGTGGCCACGCCCTGCTCCACCTTGACCGTCAGCAGATCGGGGCCGGCGACACACTGGTAGCAGTAGGTCGGAACGATGCGCACATCTTTGGTTTGGGGCTTCATGGGGATCGCCTGCCTCCGTTAGTGTGCGGTGCCGGCAGCTGCCTGGCACAGCTTTGACACCTGCTATTTGATACGGTAAATTTCATTCTACATATTCCTGCATTTGCATGCAATAATTCGCGGGAGCCTGTCAATCATGAGCAAAATCACTTCGCCAAGTACCAGCACCGAGCGCCCCAAAAGAGCACGGCCCGCGACGGTGCCCAACACCCTGACACCCGCTGCAAGCAGCACCCTGAGCATCCGCCCGGTAGGCCGCGGTGACTTGAATGCAGTGATCGAGATGGATGCCATGGTGACGGGTATCGCAAAACTGGACTACTGGAACTCGCTCTACCAGCGCTACGCCGACGCTGTCGCAACGGGCCAGCATTTTCTGGTGGCCTCCATCAACGACGAGGTGATCGGCTTTGTGATTGGTGAAGTGCGCGACTGGGAGTTTGGCTCACCGCCTTGCGGTTGGGTCTTTGCCATCAATGTGCGACCGGACGCCCGGCTGGGCGGAACGGCAACTGAACTTCTGCACGCCATCTGCCAGAGCTTCCGCCAGGCCGGCGTGAGCAAGGTGCGCACCCTGCTGTCACGGGACAACACCCTGATCCTGTCGTTCTTCCGCAGCCAGGGCATGATGATCGGCCCGTTCATCCCGCTCGAGATGGACCTTGCGGCCTGATCGACGGGTGACGGTACCGAGGAACCTTCCATGAAACTGCAACAAAACACACGCCTGGCCCTGTACAGCCTGCTTGAATTTGCTGCCGACCCCGAGCGCCAGATCCCCGCCGCAGAAATTGCGCAGAAGTACCAGGTGTCATCACACCATCTGGCCAAGGTCCTCGCAGAATTGTCGCGCGTCGGCATGGTGCAATCGGTTCGTGGAGTGGGTGGGGGTTACCGCTTTACCGGCAACGCACGCCGGCTCACATTGATGGATGTGATCTCGCGCTTCGAAGATGTGCTGCCGGCAGAAAACAGCCAGCGCGAAGAAACTCCGGTCGGCCACGCGCTGGCTTCGGTGTTGTCCGAAGTCGATGAAATTGCCAAGGCGTCCATGAGTTCCATCACGCTAGCAACCATGTTGCGCATCATTGAGCGTCAGCAGACCGCGCACGAAGTCTGAAACGCTGTATCTTGCCGGTGGCGGTTTTCGGCAACTCGTGAATGAATTCGATCCAGCGCGGGTACTTGTAAGGAGCCAGTTTGCTCTTGACATGCTGCTGCAGTTCGCTGGCCAGCGCGTCGGTCGCGGCGTAACCCGCGTTGAGAACCACGAAGGCCTGCGGCTTGACCAGCATGGCCTCGTCGGCGCGGCCGATCACAGCAGCTTCGAGTACCGCCGGATGCGTTATCAGCGCTGATTCGACTTCAATCGGCGAGACGTAGATGCCACCGACCTTGAGCATGTCGTCGCTGCGCCCCGAATAGGTGTAGTAGCCATCAGCGTCAACCGAGTACTTGTCGCCGCTGCGCGTCCACGGACCCTGGAAAGTGTTACGCGATTTCTCGCGATTGTTCCAGTAGGCCATGGCCGCAGTGGCGCCACGGATCTGCAACTCGCCGACTTCACCCACGGGCAGGGGATTGCCCTGATCATCGACCACACGCAGCTCGTAACCCGGAATCGGCAGGCCCGTCGTGCCATACCTGACCTTGCCCACGCGGTTGCTCAGAAACACGTGCAGCATCTCGGTCGAGCCAATGCCGTCCAGAATTTCCACACCGAAGTGCTCGGTCCAGCGCTTGCCAATATCGGCCGGCAAAGCCTCACCCGCGGAGGTGCACAGACGCATGCGCAGCTCGCCCCGCGCCGGCAGCGCCGGACTGGCCAGCAGCGACGCAAACAGCGTCGGCACGCCATAGAAGATGGTTGGTTGCTGTTCACGCAGACGCTTGAAAACGGCATCCGGTGTTGAACGCTCGGCCATCAGCAGTGCAGTGGCGCCCACGGCCATCGGGAATGTCAGACCGTTGCCCAGACCGTAGGCAAAAAACAGCTTGGCCGCCGAGAACACCAGATCATCCTCGCGCAGACCGAGCACCGGCTGCGCAAACAGTTCAGCCGTGTTGATCAGGCTGGAGTGGATGTGCACTGTCCCCTTGGGTGCACCGGTCGAGCCCGAAGAATAGAGCCAGAAGCAGGCTTCATCCGGCGAGGTATCGGCCGGTGTGAAGTGCTCACTGCCAGACGCCAGCAGGCTTGAAAAGGCCAGACGTGGCACCGTCGAATTTCCTGCCATCTGACCCGACACCACCACATGCTGCAAAGCCGGTATCCTGCCCATCAGCGGCTCCAGCTTGGGCCACAAGACGTCCGATACCAGCAGCGCACGCGAACGGCTGTCGCGCAGCATGTATTCGTAATCATCGGTCGTCAGCAGGGTGTTGACGGCCACTGGAATCACGCCGGCCAGAATGCTGCCCAAAAACGCCACCGGCCAGTCGATGGTATCGACCATGCACAGCAGCACGCGCTGCTCTGGCTGCACACCCAAAGCCGTGATGGCGTTGGCGAAGCGATTGGCGCGTTTGGCCAGCTCACCGTAGCTGTAACTGCCGGCGTCATCGATGAAGGCAATCTTGTCGGCACGCCCGGCCTTGAGGTTAAGGCCGATCAAGTCCCAGGCGGCGTTGTACTGGCGCGGAAAATCGACACGCGGTGGGTTGGCGTTGCGATCAACGCTGCTGAGTTCAGGCATGGTATTTCCTTTCGCTGCGCTCCACTCTATCCTGCAAAGTGGTCCAGCCATCGTCAATTTCAGTCTGCAAGGTTTCAATGTCAGTGCTGCTCAGGTTGCGGTAGCGCCGCTGCAAGCCCAGGTAGTCGGAGACCGGCCGGGTCTTGGTCGTGTGATTGAGCGTGTAACGGTCGCCGTCCTCAATTTCATACAAGGGGAAGGCGCCGGACTCGACTGCGTAACGCGCTGTCGCCAGGCCTGCATCGTCGGCCACGCCCCAGCCATCCATGCAGGGGATCAGCAGCGTGATGATGCGGGTGCCGCGCATGCTCTTGGCCTTTTCGATCTTGCGCAACAGATCCGGCAGGTGGCCGGCGCTGGCGGTGGCCACATAGGGCACCTTGTGTGCGGCCATGATTTCGGTCAGATTCTTCTTGCGCGAAGTCTTGCCTGCCGGTGTGGAGCCGGTGCGCGCAAAGTGCGGCGTCGAAGAAGACTTCTGGGCGCCGGTGTTCATGTAGCCTTCGTTGTCGAGGCAGAAGTAGATGAAGTCCTCGTTGCGTTCAGCGGCCGACGAGAGGCACTGAAATCCGATGTCGTAAGTACCACCGTCGCCGGCCAGCACAATCACCTGCGTGTCGTGCTTGCCCTGGGCGTCCAGCGCACGGCGCAAACCGGTGGCTGCCGCAGCACTGGCTTCCAGCGTGGGCTGGTACACCGGAATGCGCAGCGAACTGAAGGGCTGCGGCCCGGCAATGATGGCCATGCAGGACGGCGGAATCACCGCCATGGTGTTCGGACCCATCGCTGTCAGGATGTGGCGCGCCGACAGGGCGTCGATGCAACCCGGGCAGGCGGCATGCCCG
>CAZZLB010000250.1:0-5102 GCA_964654655.1 uncultured Rhodoferax sp.
GCGCCTTGCGGCACAGCCCAGGAACCGTGTCCCTGGTAACCGCCCAGATCAGCCAGCTGTGCACCCAGCGCCTTGCCCCAGGCGATGGCGCTGCCATCGTTGCCACTGTGGCCGGCAAACGTGGCCTCGCGCATTTCCGGCAGCATGTCACGCACCATGTCGGCGTTGCCGCCAAAGCCGTTGCAGGCCAGGATCAGCACGTCGCACGTGAGGTATTCGAGCCTGCCATCCGGGCGCTGGTAGCCCAGGCCCTGCACTTTGGGCGTGCCGGACTGATCGTGGATCCAGAGCTCGCGCACCAGCGCATTGCCGATGATCGGTAGCTGCGCGTTGGCAGCGGCCTGCTGCAGGCGCGTCATCAGGCCGACGCCGGTTTTTTCCGGCACAGCGTGCATGCGCTGTGTGCTGTGGCCGGGGTAGAGAAAGCCGTCGAGCAGTACAAATTCGACGCCGTGACGCGCTTGCAAGGCGTCTATGGCCGGAGCGATGGCCCGGGTGTAGGCGGCCACCAGATGGCTGGCCGCCGTGCCATGTGCCTTGGCCTGAATGTCGGCGGCGAAGCGATCGGGGCTGTCGGCTATGCCGGCTGCGATCTGCACCCGGGTGCCCGTGGCGGGAATGAAACCGGAGGACAGGGCGGTGGAGCCACTGGGCGCCGCGTCGCGCTCCAGCAGCACGCAGTCCACGCCTGCGTCCGCCAGCATCAGGGCGGCGGTCAGACCACAGGCGCCGGCACCCACAATGGCCACCGGGACGTGCGGCGTATCAGGAGGCAGGGTCCCCGCGACAATGTCTGGCGTCATAAGCTCTCAGGCGGTCGGGCGGAACAGGTACTCGCCGCGTGGCTTGCCCAGCACCTGCCCGCCCTGGCAAATGAGCTGGCCGCGCAGGAAGGTGGCTTCGACGCGCGCCGACATCTCCAGTCCTTCAAACGGTGTGTAACCCTGGGTAGATGGTGAGTTTTTGGCTTCTATGGTCCAGGTTCTGGCCGGGTCCACCAGCGCGATGTCGGCGTCAAAGCCTTCGGCAATATCGCCTTTGCGGTTCAGGCCGTAGCGCTGCGCCGGGTTCCAGCTGGTCACGCGCGCCATGTGGTTGTAGCCCATGCCGCGGCGTGTGCCTTCACTCACCAGTGCAGGCAGCAGGTATTCGGTGCCGCCGAAGCCGCTCTTGGCCATCCAGATGTTGCCGAAGTAGTGCTTGGGGATCTTCATCTCGTGACGGCAGCAGGCGTGGTCGCTGACGATCCAGTCGAGTTCGCCGGCCAGCAGCGCCTCCCACAAAAACTCCACGTCCTCGCGCGGACGGATCGGCGGGTTCACCTTGGCGAGTTCTGCTGCCTTCGAGTTGATGTCGAGCATCAGGTGCCCAATCGTCACCTCGCGCTTGAAATCGATGTGCGGGAAAACGTCGCCCATCATCATCGCCGCCTGCACCGCCTTGCGCGAGGAGAGGT
The DNA here is from genome assembly GCA_964654655.1 of uncultured Rhodoferax sp. Classification (GTDB taxonomy): domain Bacteria; phylum Pseudomonadota; class Gammaproteobacteria; order Burkholderiales; family Burkholderiaceae_C; genus Rhodoferax. Next base: position 1,457 of record CAZZLB010000250.1, read on the forward strand.
GCAGCAGGTTGATGTTGGGCAGCGCGGTTTCGTTGGCCAGGTAGCTCGCGATGAAGACGGCGAGGCCTTCGGAGTGTTGCGGACGCGAGGCGCTGTAGGCCGCCAGGCCCTTGAGGGACTTGTCCTTTTCGACGATTTTGGTGTAGGCGGTCATGACCTCGGCGGTCTCACAGTGCAGCGAGAGGGAAATCTGCCGCGCCTGCTCGGGAAACTGCTCGCGCGCCGCCTGGATGCCGCGCATGATGAACTCGAAGTGCGCGTAGTCGTAGCGCTCGTCCTTGCCTATCATCAGGAAGTCGCGCTGCGAGTCCGAGGCGCCATGCAGGCCGTGCGAGCCATAGAACATGAAGATCTTGAAGCTGGACACACCGTATTTTTCGATCAATTCAGGAATTTCCTTGATGTGTGTGCCGTCCATCGGTGCCAGATGAAAGCCGTAGTCCACGTGAAACTTGCCCTTGGCGATCTTCAGCACCTCGGGGTAAAACTTCTTGTAGGGCCCGCCCTTGTTCAGGTAGTACTGGCCGGTGCGAAAGTAGTTCAGGCTGGAGGTCACGCCGCCCATGGCCGCTGCCCTGCTCTCGGACACCGCGTCTTCCGCCAGCGGCGAGTAGATGCCGCTGTGCATGTGGGCATCGACCACGCCCGGAAACGCCAGCTGGCCCCCTCCGTCGTGCACGGCCTTGGCGCGAAGCACATCGATGCCGGGTGCCACGCGCGCCACCTTGCCGTCCTTGATGGCGATATCGGCTTCGTGCACCACATTGCCGTGCGGGCGCACCACGCGGACGTTCTTGATGAGCAGGTCAAATTCGGGTTTGTTCATGGTTCTTCCTTTTGCAAAAGTTTCAAATTCAAAAGCAATGACTGTGCTGCGTCAGGGTGCGGCCTTGAGTCGCTGCTTCAGACTGGCAAGCAAGCCCCCGGCGCGTGCCATCTGCAGCAGAAATGCGGGCACCGGTTCGCAGGGCAGTTCGGTGCCGGACCGGGTGCGCAGCGCAAGCTCAGGTTCGACCAGGCAAAGCTCCTCTTCATCGGTCAAGTACTCAGGCTGCGAACAGGTCAGCAGCACCAGACCCAGGTTGAAGGCATTGCGGAAGAACAGTCCGCCGTAACTCGGCGCAATCACCGCTGCCACGCCCAGGTGCACCAGCACCGCAGCGGCCTGCTCGCGTGAGGAACCAATGCCGAAATTGCGTCCGGCCACGATCACATCACCCGGTCTCACACCTTGCGCGAACGTCGGCAGCAGGTGCTCAAGGCAGTGCTGGCTGATGACGTCAATGCCGTGCTGCATGTAGGCACCGGGCGCCAGCGCGTCGGTGTCCACGTCGTCACCCAGGCGCCAGACCTTGTGCCAGACCGCCGGTTCTTGGTTGATCGTGTTCATGGCATGACCGTCCGCGGGTCGGTGATGTAGCCGCGCAGGGCAGACGCCGCCACCGTGTACGCCGAGCCCAGAAAGACCTGGGTGTCGGGCGGTCCCATGCGGCCCCTGAAGTTGCGCGCCGTGCTGGAGATCACCGTCTTGCCACCGGCAAAGCTGTCGCCGTAGCCGGCACAGGCGCCACAAGCACTGGGCAGCACGGCGGCGCCAGCATCGGTCAGCACCTGCAGCGTGCCCTCCTTCTCGGCCTGGGCTTTGTCCTGCAGGCTGGCGGGTGCCACCATCAGCTGTACACCGGATGCCACCTTGCGCCCCTTCAAGACCTGCGCCGCAAAGCGCAGATCGTCGAGTTTGGCGCCGGTGCAGGCGCCGATGTAGGCAATGTCTATGCGGGTGCTGGCGTGATCCATCATCGCCACACCATGCGCCGGGCTGTGCGGCGCTGCCAGTTGCGGACTCAGCGTGCTCGCGTCAAAGTCATGCTGCACATCGAAGCTGGCGGGATCCGAGTGCAGCGTCGTCCAATCGATTGTGTCCAGGTCTTGAACTGCGCCGGTTTCTTGAAGCCATTGACGTGTCACCTCGTCCGGTGCCACCAGCGCGGCTTGTGCGCCCATCTCGGCGCCCATATTGCACAGGGTCATGCGCTCTGGCATAGCCAGCGCACGCACGGCGCTGCCGGTGAACTCCAGCGCCTGGTAATTGGCGCCGTTCATGCCGAAGCGATGCGTCATGAACAGCATCATGTCTTTCGCGCAAACGCCGCTGGCGAGTCGTCCGGACCAGTGCATGGCGATGGTCTGCGGCACCCGCAGCCAGATCTCACCCGTGACCACCACGCCGAGCATCTCGGTGCTGCCAATGCCGAACATGTAAGCACCAAACGCGCCGCCGGTGGGTGAGTGCGAGTCGCCGCCGACGCACAGCATGCCGGGCCTGACGTGGCCGTGCCGGGCCACGACCACATGGCAGATGCCCTGGCTGTCGTACACGTGGGGCAGTTTCTGATCGAGGGCCCAGTCGCGCGCCAGGCGCACGATGCGGCGCGCCGCATCGTCGCGCTCCGGCACGTAGTGGTCCATGACCAGAACGACTTTGGACTTGTCCCAGATCTGCGAGCCCAGTTCTTCCAGCATGGGTTTGAGGCGCCGTGGCCCGGAGGAGTCGTGGAACATGGCCAGATCAACCCGACAGGTGACGATCTCGCCCACGCGCACCGACGCCTGGCCTGCAGCACGGGCGATGATTTTTTGCGCCAGGGAGGATGCTTCAGCCATGGTCAGTCGGGCTTGGCCCCCGCAAACTTGACGACTTTCGCCCAGCGTGTGATCTCCGTCTGCACGAATTTGCTGAATTCGTCAGGGGCGTTGCCAACGGGTATGTAGCCCTCGGTCTCCAGCCGGCGCCGCACCTCGGGCGAGGCGACAGCGTTGCGCGCCGCGTCGCTGATTTTTTTTGCCAGCGCGGCGTCCATGCGTCCCGGGGCGAACAGGCCGAACCAGGCGCTGGACTCATAACCCGGCAGCACTTCGCTGATGGCAGGGACATCGGGGAAGGCTGCCAGCCGCTTGGCACTGGTGACGCCGAGCGCCCTGAGCTTGCCGGCCCTGACCTGTGCCTGCGCATTGCCCACGGCAGCAAACATCAGTTCCACCTGACCCGCCAGCACGTCCTGAACCGCCGGTGCAGTGCCTCGGTAGGGAATGTTGACGATGTAGACGCCTGACTGCATCTTGAAGGCGTCGCCCGCCAGATGCAGCGAGGAGCCGACCGAGCCAATCGCAAAATTGAGCTTGCCGGGCCTGGATTTGGCCAAGGCAATCAGTTCACGCACGTCCTTCACCGGCAGCGAGGGATGTGCTACCAGCATGGAGGGTGAAGTCGCGACGCAGGTCAGCGGCGTGAAGTCCTTCACCGGGTCAAAAGGCAGACTGGGGTAGAGCGTGGCATTGATGGCGTGGCTGGTGAAGCTCATCAGCAGCGTGTTGCCGTCGGGCGCCGCCTTGGCCACGGCGTCGGCTGCGATGTTGCCGCCCGCACCGGGCTTGTTTTCCACGATCACGGTGCGCGAGAGTTGCCGCCCCAGTTCGTGCGCCAGCGAGCGCGCCATGGTGTCGGTGGAGCCGCCCGCCGGGGCTCCGACCAGAATGCGGATCGGAGCCAGGTTCTGTGAGCGCACCGGGCTTGCCAGCAAAGCAGCTGCCAGCAGCAGTGGCAGCAGGACCCACCAGCGAAGGGTCTTTTTCAATTCAGCTCGGT
>CAZZLB010000251.1:0-5069 GCA_964654655.1 uncultured Rhodoferax sp.
TGTCCGCGCCCAGAAAAGGCGGCGCGCCGACAAGCCCCAGCTCGGCGCGTTTGCCCGCGCGTGCTATCGGAAACAGCAGCGAGGCATCGTACTGGTCAACATAGGCTGAAGCCTTGCCCAGTTGGGAATCTTCTGCCCGGTTCACGCGACTGGCCCACCGCGGCGAAAGACCAGACGCTGTGGCCCTGATGCAGCTGCGTCAAAAGCGTAGCCCTCCGCATCGAATCCCTGCAACTGTTGCGGCGTCACGGCGTTTTGCTGTGCTGCATAACGCGCCATCAGCCCACGGGCACGCTTGGCGTGCAGTGCAATCACCTTGTAGCGACCAGCGCGGTATTCTTCAAACACACAATCGACCACGCGCGCCTTGAGCGCGTTGAGATCCAACGCCTTGAAATACTCCTGGGAGGCCAGATTGAGCACGACCGGCGCCAGCTCGGAGCGCAGGCGCTGGTTCAGGTACTTCGAAATGTGCGAGGCCCAGTACTGGTACAGATTGCTGCCCCGGGCGTTTTCCAGCGCCGTACCCATTTCCAGCCGGTAGGGCTGCATCCAGTCCAGCGGTCGCAAGACGCCGTACAAGCCACTGAGGATGCACAGGTGCTGCTGCAGCCAGGCAAGTTCATCGGCGGCCAGGCTTCTTGCATCGAGCCCGCCGTACACATTGCCGTTGAAGGCCAGCAGCGCCGGTCGGGAATTGTTGGCGTTGAAGCGGGGTCTCCAGGCTTCGTAGCGCGCCACATTGAGTTGCGCCAGCTTGTCGCTCAAGCCCATCATGCTGGCTATCTGCTGTGGCGATTTCTCGCGCAAGATCGCAATCAATTCGGCGGATTGCTTCACGAACAGTGGCTGGCTGTGCGGTACTTCGGGCAGCGGACTTTGATAGTCCAGCGATTTGGCGGGGGAGAGAAGAATCAGCATGGCGATTGATTATGACTCGCTTGATAAAATCGATCGCATCATGAATGACGCAATCCAACAACCCGGCTTGAACAGCCTGTCCAAATCGTTCGAGCCCGCTGCCATTGAGGCCCACTGGGGTCCTGAGTGGGAGCGCCGGGGTTACGCCCAGGCCGGCTATCGCGGCAGCAAGGCACCCAAGGAGGGCGCGCCGTCGTTTGCCATCCAGTTGCCGCCGCCCAATGTGACCGGCACGCTGCACATGGGCCACGCATTCAACCAAACCATCATGGATTCGCTGACGCGCTATCACCGCATGCGCGGTGCCAACACGGCCTGGATTCCGGGCACCGACCACGCCGGCATTGCCACGCAAATCGTGGTCGAACGCCAGTTGCAAGAGCAAAAAGTCAGCCGCCACGACCTGGGCCGCAAGAACTTTGTCGCCAAAGTCTGGGAGTGGAAGGAGAAAAGCGGCAACACCATCACGACGCAGATGCGCCGCATGGGTGACAGCGTGGACTGGAGCCGTGAGTACTTCACGATGGACGACAAGCTGTCCAAAACAGTCACCGAGACCTTTGTCCGGCTTTACGAGCAGGGCCTGATCTACCGCGGCAAGCGCCTGGTCAATTGGGACCCGGTGCTGATGAGCGCCGTGAGCGATCTCGAAGTCGAGAGCGAAGAAGAAGACGGCTTTTTGTGGCACATCCGCTACCCGTTCGCCGACGGTCCACAACTCGTCAACGGCGAGATGGTCACAGGTCTGGTGGTGGCAACAACACGGCCAGAAACCATGCTGGGCGACGTGGCCGCCATGGTGCACCCCGAGGATGAGCGCTACCGACAGCTGCTTGGCAAGCACGTCACGCTGCCCTTGTGCAATCGAACCATTCCGGTGATTGCCGACGATTACGTGGACAAGACTTTCGGTACAGGCGTGGTCAAGGTGACGCCAGCACACGACCAGAACGATTACGCCGTCGGCCAGCGCCACAAGCTGCCCATCATCGGCGTTCTGACGTTGGACGCCAAAATCAACGACCAGGCGCCCGCCGCTTATCTGGGTCTGGACCGGTTTGTGGCACGCAAGAAGGTGGTCGCCGATCTGGAGGCGCTCGGCCTGCTGGTCGAAGTCAAGAAGCACAAACTGATGGTGCCGCGCTGCGGCCGCACCGGCCAGATCATCGAGCCGATGCTCACCGATCAATGGTTTGTAGCGATGAACAAGGCCCCCACGGGCGGCCCGTCGGAGAATTGTCCTGCCTTCGATAGCCGCTCTATCGCACAGAAAGCCATCGATGCCGTGCAGTCCGGCGCGGTGAAATTTGTGCCGGAGAACTGGGTCAACACCTACAACCAGTGGATGAACAACATCCAGGACTGGTGTATCAGCCGCCAGCTCTGGTGGGGCCATCAGATTCCGGCCTGGTACGACGAGGACGGCAAGGTCTATGTGGCGCGCGATGAAGCGCAAGCACAGGCGCAGGCGCCGGGCAAAACCCTGCGCCGCGACGAGGATGTGCTCGACACCTGGTACTCCTCGGCACTGGTTCCCTTCTCCACGATGGGTTGGCCAGAAAAAACAAAGGATTTCGACCTCTACCTGCCGTCCAGCGTTCTGATCACCGGCTACGACATCATCTTTTTCTGGGTGGCCCGGATGATCATGATGACCACCCACTTTACCGGGCAGGTACCGTTCCACCACGTCTACATCCATGGCCTGGTGCGCGATGCGCAGGGCCACAAGATGAGCAAGTCCGAGGGCAATGTGCTGGACCCGGTGGACCTGATCGATGGCATTGCGCTACCCGAATTGCTGGTCAAACGTTGCGAAGGGCTGCGCAAGCCCGAGACCGCGCCACAGGTGCGCAAGAACACCGAAAAAGAGTTTCCCACTGGCATTCCGGCCTTTGGTGCCGACGCGCTGCGCTTTACCTTTGCATCGCTCGCGTCCCTGGGGCGCAGCATCAATTTCGATGCCAAGCGCTGCGAGGGCTACCGCAATTTCTGCAACAAGCTGTGGAACGCCACCCGCTTTGTGCTGATGAACTGCGAAGGTCAGGACTGTGGCCTGCGCGAGCACACCAAGGAAGAATGCGCGGTTGGCGGCAGCGCGCACGGCTATCTTGACTTCAGCGCGGCGGACCGCTGGATCACCTCGCTGCTGCAGCGCGCCGAGGCGGAAGTTGCCACCGGCTTTGCCGAGTACCGCCTGGACAACGTGGCCAACACGATTTACGACTTTGCCTGGAACGAGTTCTGCGACTGGTATCTGGAAATTGCCAAGGTGCAGTTGCAGCGGGGCGATGCGGCGCAGCAGCGGGCCACGCGCCGCACCCTGATTCGCACTCTGGAAACCTTGCTGCGCCTGGCCCATCCGCTGATTCCGTTTGTGACGGAGGAACTGTGGCAAAAAGTGGCTCCGGTAGCCGGACGCAGCGGGGACTCGATCTCGATTGCTGCCTACCCGCAGACGCAGCCGCAGCGGATCGACGAAGCCGCCATTGCACACGTGGGCAAGCTCAAAGCGCTGGTCGATGCCTGCCGCAATCTGCGCGGCGAGATGAGTGTTTCACCCGCGACCCGGCTGCCGCTCTACGTGATTGCCGGCGAGGCCGGCGAGGCGGCTTTTTTGCAGCAATCTGCGCCGTTGCTGCAGGCCTTGGCCAAGCTCAGCGAGGTGCGTGTCTTTGAAGACGACGCATCCTGGTCTGCCGCTGCACAAGCGGCTCCTGTTGCGGTGGTGGGCGCTGCACGCATCTGCCTGCACATGGAGATCGATGTTGCCGCCGAGAAGGTCCGCCTGGGTAAGGAGGCAGCGCGTTTGCAAGGGGAAATTGCCAAGGCGCTGGGCAAGTTGGGCAACCAAGCCTTTGTTGCCAAAGCGCCGCCAGCGGTGATTGCCCAGGAGCGCAAGCGCGTGGCCGACTTCGAGGCGACGCTTGCCAAGCTCAGCGAACAGTTAACGCGACTCGGTTGAAGCGCTGCCTAACGGCGGCGCATGACGTGGTAAAACTCCAGGCCAATGGTCTGCTGCTCCAGCAATTCATTGCCGGTTTGTTTGGCGAAGGCCTGAAAGTCGCGCATCGATCCGGGGTCGGTCGCCATGACGCGCAGTGTCTGGCCGCTTTGCATTTCGTTGAGTGCCTTTTTCGCCTTCAGGATGGGCAGCGGGCAGTTCAGGCCACGGGCGTCGAGTTCTCGGTCAATTTGCATCAAATTTCCTTGGGATAGGCTGAATTCTAAAGACCCCGGATCAGCTCCGTTTCGGGAAGTCCACAAACTGCGGCTCATGGCCGCGCGAACGCAGCCATTGCGCCAGGGCCTGGCCGGTGCCGGCACGCCAGCATTTCACATCTTCCAGCGCAAACAGCCGGTAATCGACCAACTCCGGTGACAGTTTCACTTCGCCATCGCAAACCGCGTGGTAAGCGATGATGATCTGGTTCATGCGCTGAAAATCGTAAACACCAACGAGATTCAACTCGTTGGTGGTCAAGGCGGTTTCTTCGAAAATTTCACGTGCCATGCCATCCTGCGGCGTCTCGCCGGCTTCCATGAAGCCAGTGATCAGGGCAAACATCTTGCCGGGCCAGGCGGCGTTTTGTGCCAGCAGGACCTTGCCCTGGTACTCAATGATGGCGGCCAGCACGGGTGTCGGGTTGTTCCAGTGCGTGTAGCCGCAGGCAACACAGCGCAGGCGCTCCTTGGCGCCACCGTCTTCGGCCAGTGTCACAAACTCCAGCGGCGCAGCGCATTGCGGGCAAAAGCGAAATGCGCCGCTCATGCCGGGAAGACGCCGGTGGAGAGGTAACGGTCGCCACGGTCGCAAACCACAAACACAATCGTCGCATTGCTTTCGCGTCGGGCTATCTCCTGCGCCACCCAGCAGGCGCCAGCGGCGGAGATGCCGGCAAAGATACCTTCCTCGCGCGCCAGGCGCCGGCACATGTCTTCGGCGGTCTCCTGGCTCACATACATCAACTCATCCACGTGCGACGGGTCATAGATTTTGGGCAGGTATTCCTGCGGCCATTTGCGTATGCCGGGAATGCGCGAGCCTTCCATCGGCTGCACTCCGATGACCCGCACTGCCGGGTTCTTTTGCTTGAGGAATTGCGAGACTCCGGTGATGGTGCCTGTGGTGCCCATGGCACTGACGA
>CAZZLB010000252.1:0-5056 GCA_964654655.1 uncultured Rhodoferax sp.
TTCATCGGCAAGGCGGCGCTGCTCGCTGCCAGAGAAAAGCCACTGCGCAAGAAACTGGTGACGCTGGTGTTGGAGTCGTCGGACGTCTATGCCTGGGGTGGCGAAGCGATCTTGTTGCAGGGAGAGTCGGTGGGCGAAATCTCATCGGTCGGCTGGAGCCCGCGCGCCAGCGCCTGTGTGGCGCTGGGCTATGTGCGGGGTGCTGCTGCGAATCAGGCGCACGTCGGTACCGAAGCTGCAATCGAGCTATGGGGTGAACAGTTTGCGGTGAGCCTTTACGACAAGTGGCCAATGTAGAAGTAAGGCAAGCTGCATCTTTGAAGTTGGGCATGCAAAGATGCCGACCCGCGGTCGCCGGTTTGCAGGGTAACCTGACTTGCAGAAGTTCAAATTGACCGCCAGATTGCGGTCATTCCTTCCAGTAGGGCTACGACTGCAGTGTGGTCGCAAATTCAATCAAAGAGACACCCGCTATCGTCCATCTGCAGTCACCCACCAATGGCAGGTATCGGGAAACTGGATTCACTCAATATTTTGGGGTAGGCACTCTGTGCAGTGCTTTTACCCCACACTCGAGTAATACAACCTTTGTGCAAGTCCCATTGGAACGTTGATCACAAAGGATAAAGTAGAAATTGGGGTTACTGATACAGGCGCACTATTTGAGCCCACCAACACCTATTCTTGCGGCATTGATGATTCTTCTGAAGGTCCAAGATGAGCGTTTACCCAATCTTTCAATGTCTGATTTGCCACCAGTTGCCTCAGCAGCCGCGATGGAGCTTGGAGCGCCGGGTACAGAAATACCGTTCTGAACTTCACCAGGGCCAACCGCGTACCGTGGTGCAAGTGCTTGATGCTGGCGACATGTTTTTGTATGACAGCCAGGCCTGCTGGCAAGTGCATGAGCCTACCGTCAACGCGGCACTCAAATTGAAAACCAGCTACCCCGTTGATGACAACCCGTCAAATTGTTGTCGCTGTGGTCGCCCACTTGACCGCTGCCAGCCCCATGTGAGCTACGCGGTGCTTTGTATGAGCGTTCACGCCACCGCCACTGGCGGATTCGCTGATGTGGTGAGCGACGAGGAGTTCGCAGTGTTGTGCCATGACTGTGAAGAACCCGAATGGCCAGGTATGGCGGCAGCGCTTGCCATCGAGCCTGCCGTTGAAATCAACCCAATGTAACCGGAGACGCAGCGTGTGGATATTCTTACCCAATAGCTTTTTGAGCATCGTGCAAAAGCCCGATGACACTGACACCCTTACGGTGCGCGGTCGCACGCAAGGCGACATTGAGTCGGTGTTTGCCGATGCAGTGGTGCAAGTGGGCAAAGGCACAGACTACAAATACCGAGCCAAAGTACCCCGTACCCAGGTGGCGCAGGTGTTGCACAACCAGGTGATGGGTTTGCATTACGGCAATTTCAAGAGCGCGGTCAAGAACCACAAGCGCCACGATGCCTATATGCGGGTCTGGTCGGCCATGTACGCCAATCAGGATCACTGACACCAGCTATTGAAAGGAAGCAAGATGACAAACAAGACTTACGCCTGCACGCTGACGCGCTGGCACAAGGTGGCCGAGCGCCTGACCAAGGAATTCAGCGCACTGACCAAAGCCGCCAAATCCGGCTTGGCGGAAACCACGGTGACCGAATACCTGGGCGAAGCACAGGAGGCGCGCCTGATCGACCTGCGCGACAACTGCCTGAAGCAAATCGACAGTGCGCTGGCAGTGCAAGAATCAATAGTTCACATCCGCCAGGCGCTGGGTACCGCCAACGATAGCCAGGGCGTGTCGCGGGCGTTGGCGGACTACGACAAGCTGGTAAAGCGTGCCAAGCTGTTCGAGTCCTTGCTGTCAGCCCGGTCCAGCGAACAAGTCGCCATCGGTGAGCTCAAGGCAGTCAAAAACCCGGCACGCAGTGAAAAATATCTGGACCGTGGTCAACCCAAAATTGCGGTCGCCATGCTGGAAGGGGAGTCGCTGGAACGGCTGCAAGCGCAATATTCTGATGCCACAACGGCCATGTATGTGCAGGCCGACCGGCTTGCGGATCTGAACAAATGGATATTGGAAATTGACCTGGAGCCAGAGATTGCCAAACTGGCTGGTTTGTAGAATTTGCCGCAAGGCAATTCAGGCCACTGTGTCGCCGGTGGCTGGATGATTGGCAGCGACCACGCGGGCGGTCAACTTTAGGGGGCGCAAGCTCTCCGCCACACGTAATGGACAGAATTTTTTCAAGAATTTAGTGCTGGAGACGGGCGGATCGGAACAGTTCGCTGCACACCGCCACCTTGTTGCTTATAGACCAGCGCTGAAGCCATGTGTAATGTCTGTCCTGTTGTTTCAATGTGGAAACTTGCTGGTTGCAGTTTGCTACCGACCGCCTGCGTGCCTTTATTGTGATTGATGTGTGCGAATGGAAACGACCGATGATTGACGCGTCAGATGATTTGCCAGAAGATAGCACTGGCCCACTGGATCGGCTACCGCTGGACTGGAATTTCAAGACATCCCAAAAAGTGGCCTATGGCGGTGTACTGATCGCCACCGATGGCAGATTATTGTTGCGTGAGGTTGCCAACCATTACGACAGCTATGTCTGGACTTTTCCCAAGGGACGGCCAGATCCACTTGAGGCGCCGCGCCAGACCGCCTTGCGTGAAGTACTTGAAGAAACCGGCGTTGAAGCGCGCATCCTGACCCCGATAGTGGGTGAATTTGCTGGTGGCACCACGATCAACCGCTACTTCTTGATGACCGTCGATGAGCGCGAAGTCAAACTGGACTTCAGTTGCTTTGAGACCGCTGGCCTACGTTGGGCCTGGCCGGATGATGCACGCGAGTTGATCGGCCAGACCAGCAACACGCTGGGGCGTAAGCGTGACCTGGCGGTGCTGGATGCGGCATTGGCTTGTTTGCCCAACGCACCACCGCTCAGGCGACCCGTGGCACGCCGTGAAAACTGGAAACGGTTGTCTTTACCCGCAGCGCGGAAACGTCTGTTGGTCGACAAGGTCTATACACCGGCCGAAATGGCGCGTATTGCTCGCGGCTTCATTCCGTCGGGCATGGATGAAAAATGGTTTGTCTATTACGAGGATGGCAGGCTTTTCTTGCACCGCAGTTGGACCGGATTCTGCATTTATCGAGTCAACTTTTCCCACGTGCAAACAGGCTGGGCCATGACAACGGTCTGGGCAAACCGTGAACCAAAGCAATACGAGGAAACCGATGACGTTCAGGATGCACAGCTTCTGTTGGAGATGATTGAAATTCACCTGACGCGTGGCCCCGACGAGCCCACTGTCGATGGCATGGTGCTGGCGTTTCAACAAGCCCTGCAACCCAACTATCTTGGCTCACCCAAGGTGGTGTCAGACTTGCTACACCCCTATTTTTCGCTGGTTATCGACCGTCATATCGGCAAGGCCACCTACGAACAAGTCTTGCAGGAAAACACGCGCATTACGAAAGCCTTGACGAGCGGTGAAGGGGGCTACACCCTCATGCCGGGCTGGCACACAGCGGCTTGTCTGGGGCAGGCCATCGTCAAGGCGTTTGCGCTGGACCCGGATTACTACGCCGACGAGAACCTGTTCTGCATCGTGACCGAAGGCTTGACGGCGGTATCGATCAAAATCAACGAATTGCTCAAAACCCTGCCGCAGGTCCACCAAGCCAAGAGGATGGAAAAGGCGCTGTCGCAGCTCAAACGTCTGCACACCTTTGTTTGCGCTGTGATGCTGGGCACCAACGGTATTCAGTTTCCCGATCTCACGCTTGCAAGCTTCAACGGGCAGAAGATGATTAGTACGCGCAAGCCACCCATCAAACTTGCTGATCTGGGCATTCTGCCAGGTGCGCATTTGGAGTTTTGGGAGGAGTTGGATTTGCCGGATGACGAGCTGCCACATTGCATCGTCACCGAAAACAACAAAGTGATCTACGCTGGTGAAACGCTTAGCCTGTCGGCGGCAGCGCTGAAGGTTTTGCACGCTGCGGGTCGTACCGCCAAGTCGGTCAACGGTGCGCTCTATTGGGTTTTTGATGGCGAGACACTGGCAGCCAGAAGGTTGCGTATGGAAGATGAAAATGGGAATGACTGAGCGTGGAAGTGGAATAGCATTGAAGCCTTCTGAAGATTCAATGTCCTGTCCTTGGGATTGGTGCAAGCTCAACCAGAAAACGATGGAAAGCGGAAATGGCCAAATACACTTTTTTGACAATGGCGGAAGAAGTATTGCTCGTGGAAGCACTTGCGGGAAAGCCCTTGAGTGCGCAGGAAATTTGGGATCAGGCGAGCGAACGGGGTTTTGACAAAAAACTCGGCAGCAAAGGCCAAACTCCTTGGTCAGCGTTGGGTTCACGTTTGCTGGTCGACGTGCGCGACAACCCGGCTACGGCGTTTGTACGCGTCAGCGTAAAGCCCGCTCGATATTTGCTCAAAGACAAGACAAAAAGTCAGATGACCCTGATCGGGATCAATAAGCAACTGGGTTCGGACCCTTCTGGGGCGGAGCCTGATGATTCGGATGCTTTGCTGAGTCTTGTTCCAGAGAAAATCGCAAAGTATCCCTATAAGGAACGCCAACTTCACCCGTTTGTAACGCGCTTTGTCCACACTGAGTTTCGCGGTGCTTATAGCAAGACAATTTTCCATGAAGCATCTTCCAAGAAGAACTACGCTGAGTGGCTTCATCCAGACATCGTCGGATTCTGGTTTCCATTCCAGGACTACAACAAGGAACTACTTGCTCTGTCGGGCAACGGTTTGTCTATTGCACGTTTTTATTCCTTTGAACTCAAACGCGAATTGAATTTTGGCAATCTTCGAGAGAGTTTCTTTCAGGCGGTTTCAAATTCGTCATGGGCGCACGAGGGCTACTTGGTTGCCGCAAATATTGACGATTCAGGGGACCTGCAGGATGAGCTCTCGCGGTTGTCAGGTTCCTTTGGTATTGGTGTAATTGAATTGGATTTGGCTGATCTGACCTGCCCCCCACCAGCCGTACCAGCGTAAATTCCGGGAAGTCCGTCAACATG
>CAZZLB010000253.1:0-5049 GCA_964654655.1 uncultured Rhodoferax sp.
CCATTATAGCATATCGACCATCGGCCAGGGCGCCGGGATTTATCACTTTGGTCGTGCCGAGATAGCCGCACCCCCAGCGACTATGTTGGTGGCCACAAATATGGACAAGCGGGGAATCAGACAGTTTTTTTTCAGTAGGTGAGCCGGTGTCATACTTGTTCATAACAAGTACTCCTGGGGGCGGCACATGAGAAACGAATATACTACCAGCGATCGATTTGCGATCAATCATTTTCTCGCCGGCATACTGCCCTGCCCAGGAGGCGGGTGACCCACCAGCGCCGGTCAAGATGACAGTTCCTCTCCCTTGCCCCCTCTCCTTTCCAAGGAGAGGCTGAGTGAGGTCTAAGGAGGGGTCAGTTGAGGTGGAATACTCAACTATTTTTCCTTCAAGTGATGGATATCGCGCATTTAATCTGTGATACCCGGGACCGAAATCATTGTTGCCGGGCACCCAGAAAAAGGGTTTATCAATCTTACCTAGTGCTTCGAGAAAAATATTTACAAAACCGACCGGCTCTCCGCCATTTAGGAGATCGCCGGCAAAAATCAGAAGACCTATTACGGAATTGCCTGTGCAATATTCGGCCAGATTTGAAAGCTGTTTATACTGACCGTGAAGATCAGAAAATATCAGTGCCTTCATGCTATTTCTTTGTGCCAACAAGCCTGATGTATCCAGCCATGGAGTAAACTTGCTTGAATGCGATGTTGTCGCCCCCAGGCACAATATTTGCGAAAACCTCTTTCAATTTTGGATTGAGTGAATCCGTAATTTTTGGTGGTGCGGTCACACCAGCCGCACCCACATTGGTGAGGTCGAAAACCAATTTTTCATTTTCTATTTTTGGTGTCAAAGTAGCTGAGACGTTTATGCCCCAGAAAAAATTGCTCGTCTTGCCGTTTATTTCGACCCCGGAAGATTTAATGGAAAGCTCGGCATGTCGGAGCGGAAACGAATCACAACTCACACAAGAGAGATCGCTCAATTGATTCTCGGTGATTTTAACCTCCACATCTTTGATTTCGGGTGATCCAATTTGGTTTTGGATGTTTTGCGAAGCGGAGACAGAGTCTGATTTGTGGCCCCAGAATTTAAAAATTGGCGATGTGTATGAAAATCTCATATAAAAAATCATGGAACAGAGGATGACAAAAATTAAAAACACAAAAATAAACACCATCACCGGAGAGATTGGGCTTTTGGTCGAATTAGAATCAAAAAACTTACTTGGCTTTTTCTTCGCCATTTATACTTCTTTTAAATGCCCACTTGATTTCTTCTTGGCCAAGAATGTAATTCATGATAAAGAAAATGATCAAGCCGAAAAGGAGCGAGACACTGGACTGAACCAAAATACCGACAAATCGAGACATATCGACGTGATTTGCCAAGAGGTGCATCATAAACCAGAGCCCAACAGACATGAAGAGAGTTGCGATCAGAGTTTTGAAATAGGAAATATACAAACTGTGGTCGAGAATTCCGGGGTATGTTTTTTTCAAATAGTAGATCAACACAAAGAGATTGAAGTAGCCGCCAATAGAGTAGGCATACGCCAGCCCAGCCACCGACACTGCACGTGACATCGGGTACGCCATTGCAATCGTGACGAACATTGTGGCAAGCGAGATATACATTGGCGTCCTGGTGTTCTTAAGCGCATAGAAAGCTTTTGAGATTAGCGGGATCAGGCCTTGGGCAAGGATCGAGAGGGAGAGAAATCCTAGTGTGAGAGCGGTAGTCCTGGTATCATCCCAACTGAATTTGCCAGAGCCGAGAATCAAGCGAACTATCTGAGCACGAAGCAAGATAAATACTGCAGTTGATGGAATGAGTAGATATCCCATAACCCGGAGCGCACGATTAAGGTAGAACGAAAATTCTTTATTGTCGTCGCGTGAAATCGCCGAGGCTAGGATAGGGAAAATTGCGGTGGCAAAAGATGTACCTAGGACAACCACAGGCACGGTCTGAATATTTGTTGCCAGAGAAAGTGCCGAGATCGATCCAGCGGCCAGCGCTGAGGCAATAGCAGTAAAGACGATCAGCAAAATTTGACTCGAGCCCATGCTTATCGTGCGCGGTATCATCAATCGGCCGATTCTTTTTATGGATTTGTCTCGCCAAGACAGATAGACTTCATATCTATATCCAATGCGAAGTACTGCGACAAGCTGGACAAGCAAGTGAAGCACGGATCCGGCTACAACACAATAAATAACTCCTGAAAGTCCATATCTCGGAGCCAAAGCCGCGCCTACTATAATAGAGAAGTTGTAGACAAGCGGTGCAAGAGAATAGGCAACGAAGAGCTTGAAGCAATTTAAGATTGCGCCAACAACGTACGAAACCGAGAAAAATACCGGTGTCAGCATCAGGATCCTGGCATAGCGAACTGATTCGGCAATCCTACCAGCGTCAAACTTTGGCACGATCAGTGGTACCAACCAAGGCATCGCAAAATAGAGGACCAGCGCTGATCCAAGCATGAGTACAATGCCGATATTTATTAAATTGTTGGCCGTCTTCCAGGCTTCATCCTTTTTGCCTTTTGCTAGATAATCTGAAAAAATCGGAATAAAAGCCGAGCTGATCGCACCCAGAATCAAGAAGTTAAAAATTAGATCCGGGATTCGGAAGGCCGCGTAATAGATGTCGAGATTATAAGTGCTAATATTGCGAGTCAGTAGTCGGTCCCGAACCAAGCCCAAGACGTTGCTCAGAGTGAGTGTAACAATAAGTATGACACTGGCACCACGAACAGTATTTTCCTTTGAGAAATGGCTCAAAATTCTCTTCATCTGACTCGTTTTTTATTTTTTAGCGAAGTATTGCAAGAACTCTTTGTCGTTGATTGTCTCTTTTTTCAAAAGATCGTTAGCAATTTCTTCAAGGATCTTCTTGTGTGAATCAATCACTTTTCTGGCCGAATCGTGACCATTTCTGATCAGCTTGGTCACTTCTTCGTCAATCAGTTTGGCGATGTCCTCGCTGTAATTTTTGTGTTCGGCATAATCCTTACCCAAGAACGGCATATCCTCGCGACGGCCATACGTTTGTGGACCAAGCTTCTCGCTCATACCAAACTCTGTGACCATCCGACGAGCCAGGTCGGTGGCACGCTTCATATCATTCTGCGCACCAGTCGTAATCTTGTCTTTACCAAAAAACTCTTCTTCTGCGACGCGACCACCCATTAGTGTCGCGATTTCGTCCATGAAGTGAGCTTTGGTCTGGAGTCTGCGCTCCTCGGTCGGCATGTTCATGGTGTAGCCAAGAGCCATTCGTCTCGAAATGATTGAGATTTTGTGGACCGGATCAGCATTTGGCAAGATGTGGCTTACAACAGCGTGGCCAGCCTCATGAATTGCAGTAATTTTTTTCTCTTCTTCGAGCAAAGTTTTTGAGCGCTTCTCTGGCCCCATCATCACTTTTTCTATTGATTCCAGAAGATCGGTTTGGGAGATTGTCTTCTTGTTATTTCTAGCTGCTGTGATTGCGGCTTCGTTGGTCAAATTCTTAATGTCAGCGCCAGAAAAACCTGGGGTGGAGGTAGCGATTTTCTCAGCGTCCACACCAGACTCGATTGGTTTGTTTTTGAAGTGGACTTTGAGAATTTGCTCTCGCTCTTTACGATCCGGCAGATCAATATAGACCTGACGATCAAATCGGCCCGGACGAAGCAGGGCGGGGTCAAGTACATCTGGTCGGTTTGTTGCGGCTATCACGATCACATTATCTGTCGGCTCAAATCCATCCATCTCGACTAGAATCTGGTTTAGTGTCTGCTCGCGCTCGTCATGCGATCCGCCGAGACCAGCACCGCGCTGTCTGCCAACCGCATCAAGTTCATCGATAAAGATGATGGCCGGAGCGTTTCTTTTTGCCTTCAAGAAAAGGTCTCGTACGCGCGAGGCACCAACGCCGACAAACATCTCGACAAATTCTGAAGCTGATATAGAAAAGAAGGGGACACCGGCCTCGCCAGCAACAGCCCTGGCCATCAGTGTCTTGCCCGTCCCCGGTGAACCAACAAGCAAAACGCCGCGAGGAATCTCGGCACCCAAGTCACTGTATTTCTTTGGGTTGCGCAAGAAATCTACTACTTCAAATAATTCCTGTTTTGCTTCCTCGGAACCAGCTACATCAGCAAAGGCAATTTTTTTGTTGCCCATGAAAAGTTTGGCATTTGACTTACCAAAACTCATTGCCTTCGAATTTGCTCCCTGAGCCGAACGCAACATGAAGAAGATAATGCCGCCAATAATGAGGACAGGCAAAATAATGCTGGCCAGATTGTACCAAAGCGCTGTGCCAGAGGTGTCGACGACGACAATTTGGGTTTTGTCCGGCGTGATTCCGTAGTCCTTGACGCCGCCCTGAGTCGTTTCCTTGGTAGCATGCTCCTTGCTACCATTTTTAAGTGTAGCCGTAACGTCATTGTCCTTGACCTCAACCTTGGTCACATCACCCTTTTGGACATCGTCAGCGATCTGTGAAATCGACACTTCCTTCGGTGCTACGCTCTTTGGAAAATAATAATTTGCGACTAGCAAAACCGCAAAAATAAGTACAAATATATATACGATTGATCGATTACCTTGTTTCATTCGCTTCCTTTGTTACAAATTGACAGAATAATTTTACCACTCTCGAGCGTGATACGCAACGAGCGGGGGAGTGACTTGTGTTTTTTACCCTCACCCTTAACGATTAAGTCAACAACTTCCTCGATTTGTTTGTACGAGATTTCATCTAATCCGATTAATTTTTCAATTGCGAGACGCAAGGTCATTCGCTGAATCGAAGGGTGGAGGAGTAGCCATTTTGATCGAGACAAAATAATTTCATCGATCGACGTGGACATACCAATTTCTTTCAAAGATCTCCGCGCTTCGGCTAAGACAAAATCATAATCAAGCTCCGTCGCGTGAGCTGAGTTTCCAAGCGTCTCGATCAAGTTAGGATTTAATTTACAGAGCGCCGGAATGATTGAGTGGCGGACGTAATTACGATCGATGCTGGAGTCATTGTTTGTTTGATCA
>CAZZLB010000254.1:0-5033 GCA_964654655.1 uncultured Rhodoferax sp.
CCCCCCATGAGCCGTAACCCCATCCGTAACGGCCCCAACCAACCTGATCGGTAAGATTGTTGAGGATGAAAATCATTGGCTACCTCAGATGTCTTCCGCCCATGTAAGCGATGCAGAGAGTACGCCCGTTCCTGTGCAAAACCCCGAAACCGTTAGTATTTCTCCCGGAGCAACATATAGATCATACGGACTCAAGTCAACCATTATGGTCCCGGTATTTCCATTGCAGTTTAACGCAAAGATCATTGTGCCACCAGTAGCAGTCGTATGTATTGTATTCGCGCTCGTCACAGAGTTCCCGGCCGTGATCGTAACCCCGTTGTCCGCCGTTGTGCCGTTGATGGCAGCGTACGTTGCTGTGCCCCCTAGGGTGGCGCCTATGCGGAGCCTGCATACAGACAGTGTTGACCCGGCGCCAGTGCTAGCAAAGGACAGTGCACTAAGCCGCAGCATTCCCTTGTTTTCCACCCCGTTGTAGGTGGTAGCGTTTCTAAGACTGAACAGGTTCGTCTCCGCAGTTATGCCGGTCTTGTTGTTGTCATATGCCCATTTTGGATTTGCCGTAAACGAGCGTACACCGGAGAGCAGTGCAGCGATAGACCCTGTGTATGAGATGATGTTGCTGGTGTTGCCGGTATTTATCACCTGATCGTAGTAGTTCAGGTTTGGGTTGCTGATCTGCACCGCAGTGGTAGTGTTCGGATACTGGATCATGTGCGCCAAGAGCCACCGACCTGTAGCGGGGTTCAAAATCCAGAATGTAATAACGCCATAGCCCAAGTACGGGTAGCGAATCTGATACACATTCCCCAATGCTGGGTTTATCGTAAACGCACTCGGACCCGATCCGTTGCACTTGTCGCCATTCCACGCGCCCTGCGCAATCCATGTATCCGCGCCAGCGTTGCGGTGCAGAATACCGAACGCATTACCGTTGTATCCAAAGAAGTAGCCATTGCTTGTAGTCCCAAACCCCGCTATCTGTTGCGAGTTAGCTACCCCAACGGTATATACCTTGGTAAAACGGCCAGTAACGCCTTGGCCAGCACGATATTTGGCAGACTTGCGCGACGTATATAACGCCGCCCCGCCCGCCCCCGTGCCTGTCTGCAAGCGTAGCCTGCCTGCGCTGGTATCAACAACACCAGTTGTAACGACTGCTGTAACCCCCGTCTGTGTGTTGATCCCATAGACGAAGTCCCCCTGAATAAGCGGTGTGTTCTCAGAGGTAATCAAGTCCCCAAAAGCGCCTACAGAGGCGCCGCCCATCTCCACAACCATTGGGTTGGTGCCAGACACATCACCTAGGTCTTGCCCAGACGCGCCCATCGCCAGTTTCACCCTTTGGAACTGGAGCCCACCTATATCTTCTGTGGCTATAGTACTGCCGCCCGCTACGGTGGGGGCGTTAAGCGTTACGTTGCTGCTAATTTTGGGTGCCTCCTAGAAATCGTTTCGCCTTCGGTTTCGTGATAGCCGTGTGCATATCCATTCCAGTGCTAAGTCTGCGATACACAGATGCTGCCTTTATCTTGTACGCATCACACCAATCATAAAAGCACTTAGTCACCCCGTCTATCTCCACCCACACATTTTGGCGCGTATTCCTTGCCTGTACCCCGCGAGTAACCCATCTGCAGTTTTCCTTGCTGTAGCCCTTTTCATTGTCCTCACGGTCAAGTGTATGCTTGCTTGTTGGAGGCTCTCCAACGTCTTCCGCAAAAGCAATAAAATCTGCCCAGCTTGGCTGATACGTTATGCCTCTGCCACCGTAGTTATGGTACGCCTTGTTTTTTGGGTTGTCACAACGATTTTTCATGTTACACCACACGGTGTAAAGCCTAGTGAACTTGCGTCCATGCTTCTTATTTGCACCAAAGAACTGCATACAGCCACAGGACTTAACATGGCCGGTACGCGCTTCTGTAGCGATAACAACCTTAACCACGCCACAATCGCACTGCATTTTCCACAGACGCTTCTGCCTGTGGTTTGTGCCGAGTGCCTCAAGAAACGTAAGTTTTCCATATTTTTCCATGTAGCCTCCAGTGATGAAGGCTCAAGTTTACCCAATAGCTGCGACAAACGCAATACTAACTGATCCTTACAAGTGCTGTAGCTGCCGCTGCTGCCGGCATTATCACGGTAAAGGCCCCAGCCGTACTTGTCTTGTCCGATCCGAAGTCCAAAACCGCGATTGCCTTGTTCGACTTGCTGGAGTTGTAAATCAGCGCGCCGCGCGCAGTGATCGTTGCCGCCGGCCATGTAGCATCCGCAAAATCACAGATTCCTGTGGTGCCATCAAGAGAGATTACCGGGCTTGTAAGCTGAATTCCCCCCGCTGTATAACCGCCGCCTGTAGCTACCTCATTTGAGGCTGTGTACGCCGTTGTACTGGCCCCCAACGTGGCGGAGCTTGTGTACAGCGCGATAAAAATTGCGTCTGTATCGAGGTCGTGGATGCCGCCGAGTAGCTCGGCTTTAAATGACGATGTCATGCTTTGTGCGATTGCCATAATATGTTCTCCTTAAGTTACTTTTACCTTAGCTTGACCGTCACGATACGCGTCCCCGCGCTCCAAACCGTCGCCAAGGCGTTTCAATTGCTGCATTGCCTCAGTGTACTTGGCAATATATAGTTGCATCAAATCAGCTTCCCCCTTCATAAAGGTGTATGCCTCAATCAGCGTGCCATAGAGCAGCACAGGATCAAAATTATCGCTCAGCCACGTTGTTCCGCTTGCAGTCGTCGTGATTGACTCTGGATACGAGTTGTAGTGCAGCTCTGCAACGTAGGCAGCATCGGGTGTGGGGCCAAGTAAAAATGTAAGCTCCGTCTGCGCATCGGAGCGCGGGCCAAACAGCGCGTAGTACTTTGGCGTCCCTGTTGTGGCCGGTACGGAGTAGCACTCCCGAATGAAATTCACGTCCTTGTTAAGCAGGTACGTGTACGCGCCCGTTATTGGCGCTATGACCGCAAGCGAGTACGGGGAAAGAAAATCTGTTGGGCACGCCAAGTACGGGTTCGTAGCGGTGGTTGTCCCCGTCACGTTCTTGCGCAGCGCTGGGATTTGGACGGTGTTATAGATGCGCGTCTCTGCCTGTGTTATGAACGTGTTCATGTCCACGGTTTCAAACGTGTTCTCGCAGTATGCGGAAACAGCAGCTACAAGCGCAGCGTAATTCATGCCATCGGGCCCCGTGCAGTCTTGCCTTTTGTGGCAGCGCCGTTACCACGTGTCTGTACCCCCGAAGTCTTCACGTCCTTCTCGGGATAGCCGTTCTTGCCAGTAGGCAGCGGGTTTGGTTGGGGCTGTTTGTACGTTGCCATGATTCACTCCTAAACTATCGTTACTGTACCAACTTCTCCATGCATTAGCAAGGAGTCTGGGGTTCCCGGGTTGATCGCGCTATTGCCTCCGCCAACGGGGTTCCAGTTCCACTCAATGACTCGACTGCCCTCACCTAACTCTCCGTCCGGTAGCGTACCTGACACCAAGTAGCTGTTATCCCTGCGAGGGTTGCGTAAAGCCTGTGGGTCGTATACGGGGAACGTACCAAGCATCAACTGCGGGTGATCCGGGCTCCAACACTCTGCGCACACCAATAACCCAGTGCGCCGCTGTTTTACAATTTCGTACTTCAAATTCTTGAGCAGGAACTGAAAACCACAACGATCACAAATCGAAATGGCCTTTTTACCGCTCGCAAAGGGGCTTCCCACAAGCTACCCCACAAATTGCTGTCTTGGCACGAGGCGAAGCGTTGCTCTTTCCCTGTCCTCAGCCATAGCCAAGTCCAAAGCCTCGTTGTACTGTTGTTGCAGCATCGGCAGCCGCTCCATGCCGCTAGGAATCTTCATGGCAATATAGTACGCCAGCCCCGCTACCAGAGCGGGTAGGAATCTGAATGGTACATCCGGTGTATTCGCCCCATTACCAGCGTCTTGCAGGCGTCTCAGTCTCCAATACACAAGGGAGTAGGGCTGCGCCGAGTCAGGCACTGGCCAGAGCGTGATTTGCGGGGCTTCCAGCCGCTGTACCCAAACCTGAAGCGGGCGCGCTTGCGTGAGCTTATTTGGTATCGTGGCATACGTGCTGGAACTTATCCGTGTGCAAGTCAAGTCAGCCTGCAGCGAAGCGCTGCCAGCGCCCGTACGAATAACATGGTCGAGCAAGTCAACGGTATCCGTCGGAAGCACGTAGGTAGCGGTGCCTGCTACAAGAGGGATGGTGCCGCTGTCCAGTGTCCAAAGATTCACGCCAATGTTGGCCCACCCGGCGAGCAAAAGATTTAGGCTGCGCCGAGCAGTTCGTAGGTCGTATCCTGTGCGGCTTTCTGCGCCCGCTCGCTCAAACGCCTCTTCAACAAGCTCCGGGAAGTCAAGCGCGAAGGCAGTGGTGCCAGAAGTTGTCACTTAAACCCCCGGAGCGTCTGGGCCAAACGCGCGCGTTGACCTAGCTTGCCGCCTGCCTGCGCGGCCTTTGCCAATTTTTTGGCCGGTATCTTCTCCCCGGCCGGCACACCGAGCTGCCTGTGCAGGGCACCGGGCTTTTTTATTGCCCCCTTGATCCACCCACCCTCGGCGTATTCGGTGAAGTCAGTGTTGTCACGCCGCGCTTTCACACGGGGCTGTTTTGCAGGGTTAATGTCCCCCATACCCCGTGCCGGCCTCATACAAACTTGCCCTTGGTTTTGCCCTTGCTCTCCACACCGCCGCCACGGGCCATTTTCTTGACCTTGCCGCCGCACTTCATCTTGGCAGCTTCAGCAGCTTCCTGCCGAGCAATGCGCGCTAGAGTAGAAGCGTGTTCTTTCTCTTGCTTCTTGTTGTCCATGTCAGCACACCTTTCCCTTGGTCTTGCCCTTCAGCTCAACCCCGCCCCCGCGAGCGAAGCGCTGCTTCTTGTCCATCTTCTCTTCCTTCTTCGAGCCCTCTTTCATGCCCCTACCTTCTTTGTCCGCCTTGCTCTTTTCGAAAAGTGCGAACGGGAACTTGCCTTTTGCCATGATTTACTCCTTATCCACAGAAC
>CAZZLB010000255.1:0-5031 GCA_964654655.1 uncultured Rhodoferax sp.
CACCACAGCAATCAAAGCCTCGGTGGCCGCATTTGAGACCTCAGCGAAGCCCTCCCGAAAGGAGGTCGCCGAGTTCATCAACCGCGACGTCCCCATGACCACGCTGAAGCTCGATGCCTACGGGTTCTCATTCATTCGCAGTATCGACTACGGGTTACCTGGGGACTTCAACTTCGCGCTACCCGAGATGCGGTGGCAACAACGCAGCCTCACCAGTGCACCTTGGGAGGAACGCAAGGTGGACTCCAAGGGAGGCACCCCCACGGCGGCATATCCGGGGTACGAGATCTGGACCAACTCCGGGCAATACCATGTGGCCCCCGAAGGCCTCTACTTTGACATCAAGACGGCAACCTCTACTCTGAGTCAACCCGAAGCGGACCCCGGTGCCGTGGTTCCCGCTGCTGCCGCCGCCAATCTCAGCAAACTCGTTAGGAGCCCATGATGTCTACTCAAATCCCCTTGAACCAGTTGACCCCTGAAGAGATCGCGGATCTCGAGGCGTCTGGAAAACTGACCGCCGGCGGAGCCGAGGTTCACCAAGCCGCGACTAAGATGGATCCGACAGTACCCCGAGGTGCCAAGAAACTCGTACCAGCACCAGAGCCCACCGCAGATGTCGTAAAGCGTGCTGAAGCCCGCATCAAGGCTGCACAGGAACTCGAGGGATCGAGCTACGAAGCCACGGACGCCGATGGAAAAACGATTCTGAAACAAGGTGAAGTCAAAGCCGCGGCGCCCGCTGAACCCGTGGAAACCGAGATCGATAAGGTTGATCGCGCTGCATTCCTTGCGCATGTCCTCGGTGCCGAACGCTTCCAAAAGTCGTACACATTCTTTGGGGGCACGCTCACTGTTGTCTTCCAAACCAGGACTGCAGGTGAAGACGAAGCGTGCTCCCGTCAGGCGTTTCACGATGAAGAGATCGATGGTTCCTTTGGAACCACGGGGTCCGAACTCCGGAATCACTTGAGACTCCAGCGCTACTACGACTACCAGTTCGTGGCCTCACTGCACAGCATTCAACTCAAGGGGTCACCGCCTCGAGTCTTCAATGCCATGCAGACCCAGGTACCCCTGGAGTTCAAGGCAACCCCAGGGCACACCGCACTACGGTACGCACGTCTTTCCTTACTCGAAGAACTCTCGAACCCCCTGAAGACCGCGCTGAGGACCTCGCACGCCATCTTTGAGAGTTTGGTCTACAGACTCATCGCACAGGCTGAATCCCCGGATTTTTGGAAAGCCGATTCCGCTACCTAATGGTTCACGCCTGCGGGGCCGGCTTCGTCGATTTCAAGTCATGGCGGGGTACACATACAGAATGGCTGGGTCTGCGATTCAGACTCCAGGCCTTCGAGCGTACGCTCACCAATAAGGTTGGTGAGATCGATGCGATCCGTCAGATCGCCACGATGGCGCTGAATACCGATCAGGGCCCCGCGGTGCTGCAAGAATATGCAATCAAAGGGGTCGAGGGATTCAGGGGAACCCTGATGCCTTGGTATCGTCTCGGATCTCAACAGAATGCACACGAACCAATCGACGACATCGTGGATTGGTATCTCACGTTCCGACCCGACCTCATCGAGAAGGCCTTAAAAGATGGAACTATCCGGTCCACTTAGTCCTGAGATGCTCCAGGGGCTCCAGAGCATGATGATGCAGAACCCAGGGTCTGCTTCGGGGAACTATCACCCCAGATTCACGGCTCCGGATATCTCGGCGTCACAAGGTTTCAGTCTCGCCCAAACTCTAGGGAGATTCGGTGAGGGCGCCGGAATGGCTGGCATGGTAGGGGACATGCTCCTCCCCATGTTCTTTAAGTCTCAAAGTGGGGGTCTCGACTGGTCGGACATTGTAAATCGAATCAATCTTGCTCGTGGGGTCGCCGACCCCATCCGAGAGGTCCAGGCCAGGCAGTACAGTCAGGTCATGAGGTCATTGGGTACCCAAGATCTCGGGATGGCTGCGGCGAATGCCCTACACCTTCAACCCGGAAGCATGTTATATAATTTTTTGATGTCAGGTGCCCCAGTTATTGACCAACTGACGGGTGGTCTTGTCTCCGATGTCGCCAGATTTGTAGACCCCAATTTAATCACGAGCAGAGGTGGCGTCGGTCTGATCTCGGCACAACGCGGCCTCGATGTCATGCACAGACTTGATAGTGCGATGGCCGGGCATCTCAAGAATACATTGCAGGAGCGCTCCAGAGTTAATGCCAGAGGACAGCGATACGGAGACGTAGGGGGTAGCGCAAGCGACTTCATGCTTCGCGATAACACACTGACCTCCGGCATGAACCTTGATGACTTCTCTGAAGTGATGTCAATGGCGGTGGATCTCAACGCACTGGACTACTCGGGCAGTCTGCGCGGAGGCGACCTTGAGAAAAAGGCACGAGCAACCCTTACTGCGCGTGTCGGCGCCGGGTTTTCACCAGATCAGTTAGCCGCAGAGATGAAGGGGATACGCCTAGCCGGGGCAACTGTTCAGGGGGGCGCTAACCTTGCCAGAGTCATCTCAACTCTCGGATCCACAATAGGTGAAGGTCTCTCTGTAGGAGAACGTGGCAATCTCGCGGCTCAACTAGGACTGGTACCTGGTGGCAGTGCCGATGCCGGGGCAATTCAGGATGTCCTGCGGAATCTAAAAGCACTCGGTGAGGCCGCCGGGATGACATCTAAGCAAATGCTGGATGCCGGAACTGCGATTACACGGCAGATGGGTGGCAGCTTACTGATCAATACAGCAACAGCGGCTTTCAGTCAGACCGCACGCAGGTTGACAGGGCAGGCTTTGAACGAAGAGGGGCTGACTGGTTTCCAGGGTGTTCTCGATGAGTCCAAGAGTCGTACTGCGCAGGGCGCCTTGCGTGCTCAGCAAGCTGATTTACTTGGAGCCGCGATGTGGGGTCTCAACCACCCCACTCTAGGCCCCCAGTTGAACAAAGCACTTACTACTGGGGATGGTGCTGCTGTAGTCTCCATTTTGGAATCTCCACAGGGGAGACGACTCAGAAGCCAGTATCACAATGCGACCGCGGCGCAACGGCAGTCTATGCTCGATGCAGCCTCAGTGAGGTTTGGGTCTGATGTTATCCAAGCATACCTGAATGGGGGCCAGCTGGCTGGTCAACTATCTAGTCTAACGCTTGCAGGGGAAGTCACGGGGGAAGACGGTAAACGAATAAGTCTAATCGATTTACATAAAAAGTTGGCAGCTGCGAGTGTAGATGACTCTGAGCTCGCCGTTGCCATTGCCATGGACCCTGCGCGGCGCACGCAATCCAGTATGGACAAATACGCTGCACTCGCCACAAAACTTGGTCTACCCCCGATCTACGATCTCCAAAATGCACTGGTGGCCAACAACGCAGCACTCGAGCAATCCCTGAGTGTGTTTAATAGCGGTAGACGTGTGGAAAAGGGCTCTGGTGCAAATAGAAGAATGTCGGCACTGAATCAGAAAATTGCATCCATGCTCGCGGGGACACTAAACACACAGGGGCTAGGAAGAGCCATCGACACTCTAAGAGATCAGCACCAAGATTTGTTTAGTGTAGCCAGCCTAGGGAAGATACTTGAGATGTCGAATCTCATGTTGCCCGGCGACCGCACGAATGCCTTACTTTCCCTGGAGGGCATGTCTGAGGATCAGCGGAGAACGCTGGGTACTGCGCTGACCGAGTATTATGATAGCCAAGTCGAGTGGTCTAAATCAACTGGAAACACGGACACCAAACAACGAGAGGCGTTGCGAAACAAATGGGCTGCAGCGTCATCAAAACTGTCTGAACTTGGCATAAAGACACCCGGTGTCGGCGGCACATCCCTGTCGGCACTTGGCGTGAAGTCTAATAGCCTACTGGGGTACATGGGTGCCGCTATGATGAACCCAGTTGGTGCAGTATCCCATCTCGCAGCATACTTACCGACCTCCTCGAAGAACGACGGGGAAACTCCTAACCAAGGAGGTCCTGGGAAGACCTCAAAAGAAGTAACACTTGTACTAAATCTCGTTGTTCCTCCAGGCGTGAGCATCACCCCGCAGAACGCCAACGACAAGGATGTGTCTATCCGGATTACAAATAACAGCGTTGAGGCTGCGAGGAAGTAAACATGCCAAGCGGGACCGCAATCTTTTCATCTATGCCTGGGCGCATCGTAGCCATCGATGCAGATGCCGAGGCACAGACATTTAATCTCAAGATTCAGGGGGATGCCAGTTCAGGTGGTAAGTTTGAGAACTCTGGTTTCGTAACCACGGTGGAGCTCAGGGAGAAAGTGCTGGCGCAGTTCCAGACCACGCTGGACAAGTCACTTTTTGCAATCCCTTTTGGGGATGACGTCGGTCTGATGAGTGTTGGCCTCGTCCACGGAAAGGTATGTGGAGTCAATGGTGCGGAGACCACTGACACCGTTAAGGCAATCCAGGCCTGGTACGGGGCCAACAAGTTTCAGAGCGGTAGGCTGAACCCCCTTACACTTGCAATCGGTGAAAACGTCTATGCAGGTTTTCTCCTAGAATTAGCTCTCAGTGCACAGGCCCATGAAGGGACCGTGGTAAGAAGTCAGCTGCAATTCGCGGCGTGGAGCATGGCATGATCAATGATTTCCTGGCCAGACTCGACAATATCGCAGGCCCCCCTGGGGACATCGTATGGCCGACATTTACTCCACGCGTTCTTAGTTCAGCCGAGGTCGCGGTCAGAAACGCTATCATCGGATCTGGGCTTGGCAGGCGCGAGCATTTCCTGCGATGCGTTCAGCTCACCTATGGGCTCATGAACTCTCCACTGTCAGAAGTAATCACGGCACGAGACCCCAGAGTAACCTATACCGCAGAAACCATGCGTTCATTATTCACAGTGAGCGCAGGGGTTGTTACTGCACGAGGTATTGCGCCGATACCCACTCTCGTATTCGGGACATCCCCACAGACCCCCGACGTCGGATCTTGGTTCGTCGAGGTCATCGCGGTTGGGGCGGGCACCGCTGAGGTCAGGATATCGGACGACAGAGGGAG
>CAZZLB010000256.1:0-5017 GCA_964654655.1 uncultured Rhodoferax sp.
GGCTGCATCCCGACGACAAGCGGCGCGGCGACGAGGAGATCCAGATGGCGCTCCGCGGCGAGCGCGAGTTCGACACGCCACCACCGGTGGGTTGAAGACCCGCACACCGGTGCCGCCGGGCGAAAGTTTGGAGTCCCAGTCGGGCTCGGTGGTAGGTGAGGGTTGGCCCTTGGTCATGCCATAGACATGGTTGTCCATCACCAGGTAAGTCATGTCCACATTGCGCCGGCAGGCATGCAAAAAGTGATTGCCACCGATCGAATAGCCGTCGCCATCACCGCCGGCCACCAGCACTTGCAGATCCGGCCGCGCCACCTTGAGGCCGGTGGCCGCAGCCAGCGAGCGACCATGCACGCCGTGAAAGCCATAACACGTGGTGTAGGCCGGAATGCGCGATGAGCAGCCAATGCCGGAGACCACCGCGCAGTCCTTCGGTGGCACGCCCAGGATGGCCAGCGCCTTGGTGACGGAACTCAGCACCGTGTAGTCGCCACAGCCCGGGCACCAGATCGGCTTGTAGCTCGACTTGAAGTTGGCTGCAGTCAGAACCGGGACAGTCACTGCCGGTGTGTCCTTGACGATCTCGCTCATTGGGCGTTCCTCCACTCAATCAATGCATTCAACAATTCTCCGGGACGCAGCGGCAAAGGCCCGGGTCGGTGGTAGCTGGCGGGGGGCTGCGGGAAGTCGTACCAGGCTCGCAGATAGCGGTACAACTGGGCACCGTGGTTCTGCTCCACCACGATCACGTGTTTGACACCATGCAGCGCTGCGGCCATCTGCTCCGGTCGGGCCGGTGCCAACAGACGCAGAACCATCAGACGCAGATTCACACCAAGGGCACGGGCACGCTCCACCGCCTCACGTACCGGCCCGGAAGTTGAGCCAAACGTGATCACCACAGCATCGGCGTCGCCCTCAATGTCGGCCCAGTACGGACCGTAGTCAAACAGCGCCAGCTTGCGTTCGCGCTTGTTGAGTTGCAGCACATGGTCTTTCGACTGGCTGCTGGGAATGCCGGCTTCGGAATGTTCCAGCCCGTCGGCCGTGTAGCTCACGCCTTCGGTGCCGGGAATGGCCATGGGTGAAACGCCGGAATCCGTGTTGCGGTAGCGCTTGTAGTCCGGTGCGTTGGCTGGCGCAGTCAAACGCTGCGTGACACCCGTGCTGTCAAGTGGCCGGTCAATGATGGCACGCGACTGTCCCATGTACTGGTCCGACAGCACAATGGCGGGCGCCTGCAGTGCCTAGGCCAACTGCACCGCCCACTGCGTCGCGCCCAGGCAGTCCGAAATCGAGCTTGGCGCCACCACCAGGCGTGGCGCGTCGCCGTGCAGACCGCTTACTGCAAATGACAAATCGCTCTGTTCACTCTTGGCAGGAATACCGGTGGACGGGCCACCGCGCATCACATCGATCACCACGATCGGTACCTCGGCTGCGACGGCCAGACCAATCGCCTCTGTCATCAGTGCCAGCCCCGGTCCGGCAGTGGCCGTGAGCGAAGGCACGCCACCGTAGGAGGCACCGATGATCATGTTGATGGACGCCAGTTCGTCCTCGGCCTGTAATAAAGTGCCTCCAACTTTGATCAGCTTGGGTGCCAGCCACTCCAGCACTTCGGTTGCCGGCGTGATCGGATAGGCCGCGACGAAGCGCACACCGCCGCGGATCGCACCAAAACCAGCGGCTTCATTGCCGCTGATCATCCAGCGCTTGCCATCCGGGGCAGCGCCGCCTTGCAGTTGCGCCATCGGTCCGCCATGGTTCGCCAGTTGCTCGGCCACACCCGAAGCGACTTGCGCTCCTTTGGCCACGGCCTGCAGATTCGCGTCCAGCGTATCGGGCTTCTTCCAGGACTCGCGTACCGCATCCTGCAGAGCCTGCAGGGGCAGACCGGCCAAGGTGCCAGAGATGCCCAAGGCCAGCATATTGATCCAGCAACCCGGAATTTCCTTGGCCATTTTCTTGAGGTTGATTGGAACGTAGCGCGCTCCGGTGGCCTTGAAAACTTCCGGTGCCTCGCCCTCGTCCGGGTCGCCGATCAGCACGCTGCGCGCTCCGAGCACGATCTCGTCGGCAAAGCGGTTCACGTTTTGCCAGTCGATCGCCAGCAAGAGGTCGAAGCCGTCATCGAGCGAGCTGATCTGCTGCGGCCCCAGCCGCACCAGTGCGGCCGCCTCGCCACCACGGATCTGCGGGCCGCTGGTGCGCACCATCAGTCCATAAGCGCCTGCTTTGGCGGCGGCCGCCAGCAGCACGGTGCCAGCCGTCATGACGCCGCTGCCGCCGCTTCCCGCCAGAGCAATGGAGACACTGCCTGGGGCCGAAATTTGTTCTTGCAAGTTGCTCTCCTTCGATATAAAACCTTGCCTGACCGCTCAAAAGGTCCTGAGTTTGACTCAAATCAGCCGCCATCCATCGGCTTTCGAAAATTTTTCTGGCATTGATGGTAATTAGGTACTAATATACGACAATTGCAAAAAACCCATCTGTCCATTTAACAGCAGGAGACAAAAATGAGCATTCAAGCCTACCGTTGGCAAATGAACAAGCCGGGCGAACCGTTCGAGCGGGTCGCCTTCAATGCTACAGCCGCCACCGGAGAAGTGGTGGTGGCCATTGCCGGCTGCGGCGTCTGCCACACCGATCTGGGTTACTACTACGATGGCGTGCGGACCAATATGGCCCTGCCCCTGACTCTTGGACACGAGATCAGCGGACACGTGGTGGCGGCCGGCGCTGGCGCGGAAAGCTGGCTCGGCAAAGCGGTGATCATTCCGGCTGTGCTGCCCTGCGGTGAATGTGATTTGTGCAAGCGCGGACTCGAAACAATCTGCCGCGCGCAAAAGATGCCGGGCAATGACATTCAAGGTGGTTTTGCCTCGCACATCGTGGTGCCCGGTCGTGGCCTGTGCGAAGTCGACGAAAAGCGCCTTGCCGCCATCGGTTTGAATCTGGCGCAGGTCTCCATCGTCGCCGACGCCCTCACCACACCTTACCAGTCAGTGCGTCGCGCTGGCGTCACACCCGGTAGTTTGGCCATTGTGATCGGCGCGGGCGGCGTCGGCGGCTACTGCGTCCAGGTGGCGCGCGCCTTCGGCGCCAAGGTGGTGGCGATTGACGTCGATGACGAGAAGTTGGCGGCGATCGCAGCGAATGGCGGTGCTTCCCTCACGCTCAATGCGCGCAACCACGACGCCAAGGCCCTGAAGGCCGCGATCCAGGCCTTTGCCAAGCAGAACGGCTTGCGCAGCACCGAGTGGCAGATTTTTGAATGTTCCGGTACCGCCGCCGGGCAGCTCTCGGCTTTTGGCCTGCTGGTGCACGGCGCCACCCTGTCGGTGGTCGGTTTCACCATGGACCGTGTGGAAGTCCGCCTGTCCAATCTGATGGCCTTCGACGCGCGCGCTTTGGGCAACTGGGGCTGCCCGCCTGAGTACTACCCTGCCGCGCTGGATCTGGTGCTCGACGGCAAGGTGCAACTGGGGCCCTTTGTTGAAGAACACCCGCTGGACAACATCAACCAGATCTTTCCCGCGGTGCACCACCGCGAGATCAAGCGGCGCGCCATACTGAAGCCAGCTGCCTGAGGTAATTTCAAGTCAACTTAAGGAGCACACCCATGACACGCGAATTCAAGAACCACGATTTGGTCGATGACATTGCCAAGCCCGGCGTCAAATATGAAAAACGCCCGGCACGCATGCCCGACGGCAGCGTGGTACCAGGCCTCTTCAACGCCTGGATCACGCTCGACAACCCGAGCCAGTACAACTCCTACACCACCGACATGGTCAAGGGTGTGATTCTGGCCATGCGCGCTGCCGCCAATTCACGCGATGTGGTCTGCGTGGTCTTCACCGGCGCTGGCGACAAGGCCTTTTGCACCGGCGGCAACACCAAGGAATATGCCGAGTACTACGCTGGCCATCCGCAGGAATACCGTCAGTACATGCGACTGTTCAACGACATGGTCAGCGCCATTCTGTTGTGCGACAAACCGGTGATCTGCCGCGTCAACGGCATGCGAATCGGCGGTGGTCAGGAGATCGGCATGGCCTGCGACTTCTCGGTCGCGCAGGACCTGGCGCGCTTCGGGCAAGCCGGCCCCAAGCACGGCTCGGCACCGATCGGCGGCGCCACCGATTTTCTGCCAGTGATCGCCGGTGCCGAGCGCGCCATGGCAGCCTGCGTGCTGTGCGAGCCCTTCTCGGCACACAAGGCGAGCTGGATGGGCATCCTGACCGACGTGGTACCAGCACTCAAGGTGGACGGCAAGTTTGTTGCCAACCCGTTGGTGGAAACGAAACAAATGGTGGACGAACACGGCCGCTTCTGCTTCGGCGAACCCAAGACCGGTGAGGCCCTGAAGGAAGCCAAGGCGCTGATGGCGCGCGGCACGGTGGACCTGTCCATGCTCGACGCCAGGGTGGAGGAACTGTGCTCCAAGATCCTGCTGACCTTCCCGGATTGCACCACCAAGACACTGGAAGAACTGCGCAAGCCCAAGCTCGAAGCCTGGGACAAGAACAAGGAAAACTCGCGCGCCTGGCTGGCCCTGAACATGATGACCGAAGCGCGCGCCGGCTTCACCGCTTTCAACGAAGGCACCAAGGACGACCGCGAAGCCGATTTCGTCCTGCTGCGCCAGAAGCTGGCAGCCGGTGAGAGCTGGGTTGGCCCGCTGCACGATTCGATTCAGCCCAAGGCCAAGAAGAAATAGCAACATCCTGAATCATCATGGCTGATACATCCACCCTCAAAGTCTGGCTTGAGCGCGATGGCGCGCTGCTGCGCCTGCGGCTGGACCGCCCCAAGGCCAACATCGTCGATGCAGCAATGATTGCGTGCCTGCAGGCAGCCTTCGATGCGCATCGCGCGTCTCCGGGTCTGCGTGGCGTGCTGCTCGACGCTGAAGGACCGCATTTCAGCTTTGGCGCCAGCGTCGAGGAACACCTCGCCGAGCGCTGCGCCGGCATGCTGGCGGCGCTGCACGCGCTGATCATCACCATGG
>CAZZLB010000257.1:0-5006 GCA_964654655.1 uncultured Rhodoferax sp.
TCTGCAGGGCGTAGGCAGCACGCAGATAGTCAAGGGGCTGGCCAAGGGTGAGCGCGCGATCCTGCCCGGCAGCACGCTGGCCGAAGGCGACAAAGTGCGCGAACAAAGCACCCGCGCTCCCACTGGCAACGTGCCGGCCATGCCCGGCTTTACCAGCTGATATCACGAATCCGATGCGACTCCCGTTTGCCTGGTTGGTCTGCCTGCGCTACCTGCGCGAGGGCCGCATGCAAACGCTGCTGATTCTGGCGGGCGTCACGGCCGGTGTGGCGGTCATCATTTTTCTCACAACGCTGATCAGCCAGTTGCAGGCCTCCATCATCGACAAGACCTTGGGCAGCCAGGCACACATCGTGATGAAGCCACCGCGCGCAGTGAACCTGCCCAGCCTGCCCGGCAGCAGCACTGCCGCCATCGTGCAACCGCGGGCGCAACGCCTGCGCTCGATAGACCAGTGGGAGGCCGTGGCGCGCCTGGCGACGCAGACCGGTGGCGTGCAGGCCGTGTCGCCCATCCTCTCGGGCGCCGGCTTTGCCGCGCGGGCGGAAGCCAACCAGCCGATCGCACTGCTGGGCGTCGATCCACAAGCCTACCAGCGCATTGTGCGCATGGACAGGTACCTGACCCTGGGACGCTTCGACGTGAGCGGCGCCGCCACCGTGATCGGCGTCGAACTGGCCAAGGATCTGGGCGTGACGGTGGGCGACAAGATCCGCATCATCACCATGGAGGGCCGCAACGACCTGCTCACCATTGCCGGCATCTTTGACATCGGCAACCGCGACCTGAACCGGCGCTGGGTTTACTGCAGCATCAAGATGGCACAGTCACTGCTGGACCTGAGCGGTGGCATCACTGAAATTGATTTGCGCGTGACCGACCTGTTTCAGGCCGAGCGCACTGCGCAGGAACTGCAGGCGCAGACCGGCCTCACCGTGGACAGCTGGATGCAGACCAACGCGCAGTTGCTGACGGCCCTGAAGAGCCAGAGCATGTCGAACAACCTGATCCGGTTCTTTGTCGTACTGATTGTGGCGGTCGGCATTGCCAGCGTGCTGGTGGTGTCCGTCGTGCAAAAGCAGAAGGAGATCGGCATCCTGCGCGCCATGGGTGCCACGCCCCGGCGCGTGATGTCGGTCTTTTTGCTGCAAGGCGCGTTCTATGGCCTGCTGGGTTCGGCCCTGGGCTCGGGACTGTCCCTGGTCTTGCTGAATTTCTTTTCCCGTGTTTCGCGCAACGCCGACGGCACGCTGCTGATCAGTCCGGATCTTGACCCCACGGTGGTGGCCTGGGCCTGCGCACTGGCGCTGGTGGTCGGCCTGCTGGCCGCTGCCCTGCCGGCACGGCGCGCGGCCAGCATGGACCCGGTGCAGGCGATACGTGCATGACAGAGTCAAGACATCCCGTGAGCCCCATCGTCGAGCTCCAAGGCATACGCAAGAGCTACGGACTGGGCACGCCGGTAATCACCGAAGTGTTGCACGGGATTGACCTGTCGATCGAGAAAGGCGAGTTTGCCGCGCTGACCGGTCCCTCGGGCTCCGGCAAGAGCACGCTGCTCAACATCATCGGCCTGCTGGAAGCACCGACCAGCGGACGCCTGCGCGTCGATGGTCAGGATACGGCGGGCATGGCGGACGCCACCCGCACCGCGCTGCGCGGACGCAGCATCGGTTTCATCTTCCAGTTTCATCACCTGTTGCCCGGCTTCAGCGCGCTGGAAAATGTGATGATGCCTTCCATCATCGACCTCGGCTGGTCCAGTGCCAAGGCAGAGCAAACCGCGCTGCAATTGCTGGAGCAGGTGGGCCTGAAAGACGCCGCCCGCAAGCGCCCCTCGGAACTCTCGGGCGGCATGCAGCAGCGTGTGGCCATTGCGCGCGCCCTGTCACTGTCGCCGCGTCTCATCCTGGCCGATGAGCCCACCGGCAACCTCGACACGCACAGCGCTGACGAAATCTTTGAGCTGTTGCAGAGCGTGAACCGCGAGCGTCAGTCGGCCTGCCTGATCGTCACCCATGACCCGCGCCTGGCAGAGCGCTGCCAGCGCCAGATCCGGATCGTGGACGGTCAGCTTATTTGATCAGCGCCTGCGCTGCCTTGAAAGCCGGGTGCTCGGCGCTGCGCAGCCACTCAAAGGCCACCATCTCGGTCGTCACCAGTTCCACACCGGCGCCTGCCAGGCGGTCAAAAGCGGCGTCGCGGTTGCGCTCGGTGCGCGAACTGCAGGCGTCTGTCACCACCCAGACCTCAAACTCGTCTTCCAGTAAATCCAGAGCTGTCTGCAGCAGGCAGACGTGCGCTTCACAACCGGCCACCACGATGGTGTTGCGCTCATCGCTCTGAGCCGCCGGCTTCTGCAAATGCCTGGGCAGGCTGCGCGCGTTGCCGGCAACCGGTTTGGCTGGCGGGCGCAGCCACTCACCAAGACCTTCTTCGACGCCGCTGAACTGCATCTTGGACAGCGTCTGATCGCACAGCGCCCGAATCTCGGGTGCGTTCTCGCCCAGACGCGAGGGGTTTTGCTCGGTGCCCCAGACAGGCACTTCCATCAGTCGGGCCAACTGCGCCAGCCGAAGTGCGTTGGCCAGCACCAGCGTGTTTTCAAAAATGGCGGGCATCAGGCGGCTCTGGTAATCGACCAGAACGAGTTGGGACTGGCTGGCGTCTAGCAACATGGCAATCTTTCTGAGGGTTGGCTCTGTATTGGCAATACGCTATTAAACCGCAGTCCGGCAAGCCCGGTCCATCGGCAATCGCACTGCATCTATACTCTGCCGCTATGCTCCGCCCGATTCGAATCCCTGCCGCCCTTGCCGCCTTGCTGTTGGCTGCCAGCGTGCACGCCAACCCCAGCGCCCCTGCGGACGACCTGGACAAATTGCTGGCCGACAATGGGCTGCTGGCACAAATTGACCAAGTTCGCCAGACCGTTGGCGTGAAAGCTTCCGAACTCGTGATCACCGCCATGGGCTTTCTGGGTGCACCCTATCGGCGCGGTGGCAACACTCTTGAAAGTGGTTTTGATTGCAGCGGCTTCGTCAAGTCCATGTATGAGCAGACTGTCGGCCTCATCCTGCCACGCAAGGCCGTACAGCAAGCGGCGGCGACGCAAAAGATTGACCGTGCCGACCTGCAACCTGGTGACCTGGTGTTCTTCAACACCATGCGCCGCGCTTTCAGTCACGTGGGCATTTACATCGGTGAAGGCAACTTCATCCACTCACCCAAGCCGGGCTCGCAGGTGCGGGTTGACAGCATGACCGCTACCTACTGGAAACGCCGCTTTGATGGCGCCCGCCGCGTGAACGCCAGCGCGCCCGAGGCGACGGCAGCTCAGGTCAACTGATCCGGGTTCGGGTTAGCCACGCGCAGGCATCACTCAACTCAAGCTCGGCCACGTGTGCTCAAGTGCATAGATCATTTGGCGTGACGCATTCACCACCGCAATGACATCGGGATTTTCCAGCGCGGAGGTCGTTACCAGATCAATTTTGCGTGCGAACAACTGCTCCAGTGCTTGCTGCAGTTCAAAGTAGTTATCGAACAGACTGCCAGCCTCGTCCGGAAGGAATTCGACCAGGAAATCGATGTGGCTGTGTGCCGGGTCAAACGCGCCGTCGGCAGCCACGCCAAACACTTCCAGGCTCTGCACGCCAAAACGGCGGCATAGCGCGGCAACTTCAGGGCGGTGTTGTTCGATGAGGGTAATCATGATGATTTCTCGATCAGATTATGCTGCCAACGCCGGATTCCTCTCAGGGCGTTCGACACGCCAGGGCTTCATAATTCGATCCATGAACCTGACCCGCCGTACCTGCATCAGCGCCCTGGCTTGCGGTGCCCTGCCCGGCTTGTGCACACAGGCGCAGACCCGCGAACCACTGGTCGTCGACGAAGTCTGGCTCGATGCCACGCGACAACGCGAGGTGCCGGTCAAAGTGCGCTGGCCCGATGCGGCCACCGTACAAGACGCACCGCTCCCGGTAGTGCTGTTCTCGCACGGCCTGGGTGGCACGCGCGAGGGCGGCGCTGTGTGGGGTGAGGCCTGGGTGGCGGCAGGCTTTGTGGTGGTTCATCTGCAGCACGCTGGCAGCGACCTGGCAGCAGTGCGTGCCGTGACCAACACCTTCGCCGATCAGCGGGCGCTGCGCTCAGCCGCAGGACCGGCGCAATTGCTGGCGCGGCTGCGCGACGTGAGTTTTGCGCTTGATGAGATTGGCCGGCGCCACACGGCCCGGCAAGAGCGCTGGGCTTCTGTGCGCCCCGACCAGGTCGGCATGTCCGGCCATTCGTTTGGCGCGCACACCACGCTGGGCATGGCCGGCCAGCGCTACCCCGGCTTTGAAGGCATCGGCGAACCCAGGCTGGCGGCCTTCATTGCGTTTTCCCCATCCCTGCCCGCTGTCGGCGATGCCAGGCAGGCGTTTGACCGCATGACACGACCGCTGCTGTGCATCACCGGCACACGTGATTCGGACGTGGTGGGTGTGGGTGCCACGCCCGAGCGGCGTGCTGCCGTTTTTGACGCTCTGCCGGCAGGCAACAAGGCCCAACTGCTGCTGCAGGACGCCGACCACATGACATTTGCCGGGCAAACCGGCCGTGCGGTAGAGATCGTGCCGCGCGAGCAGGTGACGCGCGAGCTGCAGCCAGCGCATCACGCACTGGTGGCCAGCATCACGACCGACTGGTGGCGTGCCACGCTGCTGAATGCTGCCGCAGCACGCACACGCCTGAGCGCGCCGCAGGGCTTGAACCCAGGGGACAGCTGGCAGCAAAAGTAGCGCTACTCAGCGCATCCGGCAGGGCAGCAGCGCCGGGATGCCAGAATGCAGGCAACAACAACGCCAAACGCGACGCGCAACCATGCCCCCTCACACCCGACAAGCAGCCCCTGAAACAAAGCCCCCGTCTGCGGCCTGGCTGGGCGAGATGGACGCCTGGCTGATGCGTGAGGGCAAGCATCTGCGCCCGTGGCAGAAGCTGGGTGCGCACCTGACGCG
>CAZZLB010000258.1:0-4959 GCA_964654655.1 uncultured Rhodoferax sp.
GTCTTGCCGACGTAGCCCTTGCGCTGCAGATCGTCTGCCACCTGCTCGCACAGCCGGGTGAAGATGGCACCGAGCTCGGCCTTGTCGCGCTGCGCGTGCAGGTCACGCTCGAAGGTGGTTTCGCGGCTGATGGAGACCGGTTCGCTCTCCAGCACCACCGGCCTATCGTCCAGGCCACGCGCTGCCTTGTACATCCAGGCGCCGGTCTTCTGGCCAAAGTGGGCGATCAGCAAGTCCAGCTCCTGTCGCGCCAGATCGCCAATGGTCTGAATGCCCATGCTGTGCAGTTTTTCATCGGCCTTGGGTCCGATGCCATTGATCTTGCGACACTGCAGCGGCCAGATCCGGCTTTGCAGATCTTCTGCGTAAATCACGGCAATACCCTTGGGCTTGTTGAATTCGCTGGCCATCTTGGCCAGCAGCTTGTTCGGTGCAACGCCAACCGAGCAGGTCAACCCGGTCTGCTCGAAAATGGTCTTCTGGATCAGGCGCGCCAGTACCCGGCCGCCCTCGCGCTGGCCGCCGGGTACGTCGGTAAAGTCGATGTACACCTCGTCCACGCCACGGTCTTCCATCAGCGGCGCAATGTCGGTGATGACGCTCTTGAAAGCTTTGGAGTACTTGCGGTACTGCGCAAAATCCACCGGCAGCATCAATGCCTGCGGGCAGAGCTTGGCGGCCTTCATCAGCCCCATGGCCGAGCCAATGCCAAACTGGCGCGCCGCGTAGGTGGCGGTGGTGATGACGCCGCGCCCGGTGTAGTCTTTCAGCAGCGGAAACTCACTGACGGGGATCTTGTGCAGCGGGCGCTCCTGCGCCGGGTCTATGGCTTCGTCAACGCTGCGTCTGCCACCGCCAATGACCACCGGCAAGCCCCGCAACTGCGGATAGCGCAGCAACTCCACCGAGGCATAGAAGGCATCCATGTCAAGGTGCGCAATGCGGCGTATCTTTTCGCTCATGGCGTGAGGATAAACCCCTGCTGATCAGGATCAAGGCGGCAGAGCGATAAAGACGGTATGCTGCGCTGCAACAGATTTGCAAAATGGACTTATAAAATGGAATCAGCATGGACAAGCACTTTCTGACGCCACTTTTTTCGCCCGCATCGATTGCCGTATTTGCCGGACGGGCGGACGAGCCGGACTCGCAGACGCCACAGGCGCGAGTGCTGTTGCAGGCGCTGCGCGCACAGCGCTTTGCCGGCAACCTGACTTTTGTGGACATTCATGCCAGCGGCACGCTGGCAGATCTGGCCGAGGCGCAGGCAGACCTGGCACTGATCGCCTTGCCCGCCGAAGAGGTGGCCACCGCACTGG
Organism: uncultured Rhodoferax sp.; assembly: GCA_964654655.1. Taxonomy (GTDB): domain Bacteria; phylum Pseudomonadota; class Gammaproteobacteria; order Burkholderiales; family Burkholderiaceae_C; genus Rhodoferax. Next base: position 1,320 of record CAZZLB010000258.1, read on the forward strand.
AACTTGCCGGTCGTATCAAATGCCGCGCCGCTCTCGTTGTTTCCAGCGGCATGGGCGCTGCGCAGGCGCGTGAGTTGCACAAGATTGCACGGCGCGATGGCATTTATCTGCTCGGGCCGAATTGCATGGGCTTTCAGCGTCCGCAACTGCAACTCAATGCCAGCGTGGCTGGCGCCTTGTGCGCAAAAGGGCCACTGGCGCTGGTGTCGCAATCGGGTGCGCTGACCTCGTCCATTCTGGACTGGGCGCAAAAAAACGGTGTTGGCTTTTCAACCGTTGTCTCGCTCGGACCCAATACCGACGTCGACATGGCGCAGGTCCTCGATTTTCTGGCTGCTGATGCGCAGACGCACAGCATCGTGGTGTACCTTGAAGGCATCAGCGATGCACGCCGCTTCATGAGCGCCCTGCGCGCTGCTGCCAATGCGAAACCGGTGGTTGTGCTCAAGTCCGGGCGCAAGCAGGCAGGCAATATGGCGGCGTTGACCCATTGTGGTGCCATTGTTGGCAGCGACGCTGTTTTTGACGCTGCCCTGCGACGTGCCGGCGCGGTGCGTGTGCGCTCGTTTGTCGCGCTGTTCTCCGCCGCCAAGTGTCTGGCCTCGCGCTACCGCGCGGTCGGCAAACGGCTGGCGATTGTGACCAACGGCGGTGGGCCTGGTGTGCTGGCGGCCGACTGGATCAGTGAAATCAACCTGCAGCTTGCCTGCCTGACGGGTGAACAGGGCAGAGCCTTGCAGACGCAACTGCCGCCGCTGGCCTCTTTGGCTGACCTGATTGATGTATCGGAGGAGGCTGGCCCCGAGCACTTCAAGGCTGCGCTTGAAGTTGCCGACAAAGCGCGCCAGGTGGACGGTGTGCTGGCCATTTATTCGCCCAAGGTCGGCATCGACAGCGCCGCCATTGCTTCGACGCTGGCGACCATCAACAAGACTTTGGGGAAGCCGCTGCTGACCTGCCTGATGGGTGATGCGACCGTGGGCCAGGCACGCCAGATCCTGAACGACGCGGCGATCCCGACCTTTCGTACGCCGGAGGCCGCCGTGGGCGCCTTTGGCAACATCGCCTCCTTCTACCAGAACCAGCAATTGCTGCAGCAAACACCGCCGCCCATGTCTGATCTGGCCAAGCCCGACGTTGAGGGTGCGCGCATGCTGATCGAGAGCGTGCTGGCCGAGCGCCGCAAAGTGCTGACCGAGATGGAGTCCAAGGCGCTGCTGGCGGCGTTCCACATTCCCGTGACGCGCACCATCCTGGCACGCAGTGCGAACGAGGCCATCATGATCGCCAGCCAGCTCGGCTTTCCGGTGGCACTCAAGATCGATTCGCCCGACATCAGCCACAAGTCGGACGTGCAGGGTGTGGCGCTGAATGTGCTCAACGCGGTCGGCGTGCGCGACACCTACACCGAGATGGTGCAGACGGTGTCACGGCTGCAGCCCGAGGCACGCATCAACGGTGTGACGGTGCAGAACATGTCAACCCAGAAGCGTGGTCGGGAACTCTATATTGGCATGGTGACCGATGAACCCTTTGGGCCGGTGATTGTGTTCGGTTCCGGTGGCACCATGATTGAACTCATCAACGACCGTGCCATGGAACTGCCGCCACTCAACCAGTTTCTGGCGCGCAGCCTGGTTGCGCGGGCCCGCGTTGCCGAAACACTGGGCGAATGGCGGGGCGCCTCGGCCATCAACATGGATGCGCTGGAGCAGGTGCTGTTGCGCGTATCTGAAATGGTGTGCGAACTGCCGCAACTGCGCGAGATGGACATCAACCCCATCATTGTTGACGAGTCCGGTGCCGTGGCGGTCGATGCGCGCATTGTGGTGGACAACGCGCCACCCGGCATGCACAACTACAACCATATGGCCATCCTGCCGTATCCGTCTCAGCACGAGCAGGTCTGGCCGCTGCGCGGTGGCGGCGAATACACGGTTCGCCCGGTCCATCCGGACGACGCCAGCATGCTGCAGGAGTTTGTGCGCAATCTCTCGCCAGAGAGTCGTTACTTCCGCTTTGTTTCGAGCATGCAGGAACTCCCCGCCAGCATGCTGGCCCGCTTTACGCTGATCGACTACGACCGCGAAATGGCGTTGGTGGCCGTACTGCGCGAACAGCGTGTCGGCCCGGACGGCGAGACCACCGAGGTCTCGCGCATGCTGGGTGTGTCGCGCTACATCACCAATCCGGATCGCAGCACTTGCGAGTTCTCGCTGGTGGTGGCAGACGACAGCAAGGGCAAAGGGCTGGGCTCACGCCTGATGCTTTCAATCATGAACTTTGCGCGCGAGAAGGGCTTGACCGAGATTGAGGGCCTGGTGCTTGCCAACAACCCGACCATGCTCAAGCTGATGCGCAGTCTGGGCTTTACGATCAAACAATACCCGGACGACGCCGACTTCAAACTGGTGACGCTGACGCTTTAGATAGGCGGGCGAAGTAGCTCAAATGGCGGCCTCAATGCCGACGGTAGCCAAGCATCCGCGCTGGCAAGAACAGAATGGACGTCAGCAGCGCCAGCGCGGCGCCTACCGTGATCCCGATTAACCTCAGAGGGATCGAGATCAGCCAGACGATGGGCCAGATCACAAGCGCCAGCAGTGCCACAGGCCAGCACAGAACGAACAGCAGGAACCAACCAATCAGGAGAAGCAGTGTTCTCACTGGGTCAGCCCCGGTGTGCGGCGATGTTGACCGCTTCCAGGTTCGCCGCGACGGGAATCTGCGCACTGGCTGAAGCCAGCCCTGCCTGGGCGACGGCGTCAAACTTCCAAAGCAATGCCGAGTTGATGCCGACTGTCATCGCGATTGCAAGCAGGAGTCCGGCAAAGCGGGTTGTGCGATTTGTGTTCATCTGTTCTCTCCAGTTTCAGACCGGTCTGGTCTGTTGAAGCGAATGTAGGGACGATGGATCCGGGCTTCAAGCTGCTTGCGACAGACTGCCGCACGGCGCGACAGAGTGAGCGGATTCCGCGATGGCTGGTTAGCCGACCCAAGGCAATGACGGTGCCTTCTTTGCATCCGGGATCACCGCGTTGACGGCAGCGCGGCGACGACAGCTGTAGCCGCTCTGATCATGTCAATAGTCCTTGTCATTCCGGTTTCCTGTTGGTTGGCGTTGGATTATCGGCTCACATGTACACGCACCCCCGTAACCGGGCGCCCGTGCGCATCCTCAATTTGATCAAAGTCGTTACGAAATGGCTACCTTGGAATTTTGTAACGTATAATTCACACTCATCATGTTTGAAGTTCTGACCTACAAAGATGACCAAGGCCGACGCCCCTACGTTGAATGGCTGGGCAAACTGGCGGACAGGCAAACCAAGGCTCGCATCTTGGTGCGTGTTGGCCGCATGACTGCTGGAAACTTTGGTGACTGCAAACCCGTCGAAGATGGCGTCTGGGAACTTCGCATTGACTGGGGGGCCGGGTTACCGTGTGTATTACGCCCAGGCAGGCAAGACGCTTGTTCTACTGCTGACGGGTGGCGACAAGCGCAAACAGCAGGCCGATATCGCCGCCGCTGTTGACTACTGGAATGACTGGAAAAGGAAGAACACCAAATGAAAGCCGCACAAGCTCACGACGACACCGTAGTGGAAATGCTCAAAGCCGACCCTGAAATGGCAGACCT
>CAZZLB010000259.1:0-4931 GCA_964654655.1 uncultured Rhodoferax sp.
CAGCCCGGAGCTCCCGATTGTTCTTCGCGGACTCGGTCTGGAAGTGCTCGTACGTGTCCTTCGCGCACATCCCGTACGCGACCTTGTTCTGGCACTGCTCGAGCACACCATTCGTGTAGATGACGAACGAGGTCATGTGTCCTCCGGGTAGTCAGAGCAGGGAGAGCCATTGGCATCCCAGCCCATGTAGTCAGGTCGTTTCTGTCGTTCGAACTCACCCGCACAGGTACCGCACATGAAGTGCAACATCAGAGCCTCCTTGACCGAGGAAAACCTAGCTGCTGCAGCCTCGCGCGCTCGCTCGACTTCCCCATCCCTGAACGGGTAGATGCTGGCCGCCAGCCTGTTCATGGTGGCCTGGCTCACACCATTACCGGTCCTCATCACGCCGCCCTTCGTTGTGCCGCTCCATCTCCTCGGCAAGAGTCTTGTCGATGACCAAGGGATCGGCCCGTACACCCTCCTGCGGGACTTCCTGCGGGACTTGCTGCTGCAGCATGGCCACCAGCATGCGGTGCTTCGCGTCCATCGCGTGCAGGAATGCTTCGACGCCCGCCTCGAAGCCATCTCGGTACTCCTTTCCGTACTGCGGGGCCGAGGTACCGATTTGGGCGGTGATGGGCTTGCCCGAAGCTCCATCATCCCACCCACGCCGGTAGTCCCGGTACATACCTTCGATTTCGGCTCTCGTGTACGTCGGCATCGACCTACTCCTCGCTGACCGGTGGATCCGACAAGTACTGGGCGAGAGCCTGGTCCACCATGCCCTCGACATCCTGCTGGGCCTTCGCCTCCGCGACCTCCCGGGCAAGGTTCTGCAGTTTCTCGACGTAGGCTTTGCAGCACACAGCGTTGAGCTTCTTGACCTCCTGGGCCGTGAGGACCGGCAGCTCGAGGGGGTGTTGCTCCAGCCAGTTGGTTACCGCGGCCTCCAACCTGGCATGCATTAGCTTGCCCAGCGGCAGGTTGGCATTGATGGTGAACCCCCCGAAGCGGTAATCCAAGCCCAGGCTGACAAGCGAGTTCTGGAGAGCACGCTCGAAGGTGTCGTTGATCCATTCGGCCAACTTGTCCTTGGACATACGTTTCCGAGTCAAAGCCATGACGGCCAACTGAACTTTCTTCTCCCAGAGATCCCGCTTCGAGACCTTGGGTTCCTGGGGCTTGCAGGTGCAGCCCTCACACTTGTTGTCGCAGCTCATGCTCATGTCTCACTTCGCGCACATCGCGAAAGCGATGGCGATCAAGATGCACCAGAAGATGAGGGTTCCGCAGCCGGAACCCCCGGACTTCATCTCGGTCACGCTCACGTGGTAGTCAGTCATGCTGTTCCTCTCTGATCTGGTTTGCGTCACGAAGTTCATCGAGCATCTGGCACCTCTCCTGCTCGATCTTGTTCAGGTCGATCTTGAAGAACTGTGCCAGCGTCACGTTGAGGTTCAGGTTGGCCGGGAAGTACTGGCCCTCATCGCCCTTGTTTTGATCGAACGCACAGAGCGTGTAGCCCTGCTCCTCGGAAGAAAGCCACTCCAAGAACTCCCCGATGACCTGGCTGTGCTGTTGCACGGCCTTGAGCTTCTGATGCTCCGGGTACTTGCCGTCGGGGTTCTTCTGCAAGTCGATCACGGGGCACCCGGCCTGGTCAGGAGCTCCAGGATCACGAACTCGGCGGCGCCCGGCCCGTTGTCCCGGTCGTAGAGACGCTCGTCGATGAAACCGCACTTCAGGCTCACCTTCATGATCCTGCCCTTGATGTAGTCGAAGTACTTGTCGATGCTGTCGGACAGCAGGGCAGCAGCCTCCTCTCGGGTCATGGGCGTGGGGTCGAAGTGCAGGCGCCCCATGCCCATGGGCTTGCTGGCGTTGTACAGGGAGGCCAGAACGTCGGCCTTGTCGAGTCCTTGGATGTCGATCATGTGGTCTCCTCATCCGTCCGAGAACATGAGGCGGGCATTAGCCTCGGCCTCTTCTTGTGTCATCTCATTGCCGTCGGGCACATCACCGCCGTACATCGAGCGGGTCTTCCACACACCTGCCTTGCACGTCAGCATGGTGTTGCAGAACCGCTCATAGTTGTCGCAGATGACCCACTCATCCTCTTGTGCGTCGTAGTGCAGATAGGCTGCATCATCGGGCAAGTCACCGCGCTTTGCGGACTCCTTGGCCAGTTCATGTACCCGCTTGACGGTCTCAGGTATCTTCTTCACTTGGTCTCCTTCATCACGATGGGGTCCAGTGGCGGGCGCGGTCGCTCCTCGAGCAGGCTGCGCGGGTCCGGTGGCGTGGGTGCAGGAGCAGGGGTCCACGGCAAAGGGTGAACCACGGTCTCGCGAGCGTTCAGTTTCTCGAGAGCATCGGCGATGCGTTCGAGAGAACGAGAGATGCGCGGAACATCCCCCTCGTAGAACTTGTGACCCATGCGGGTCAGGTAGAAATCGACTGCCATAGAGATGACCTCCACGACTCTTATCCCGCGGTTAGGTCAGTTCTTTCCCGGGGCTAAAAAGACGAAGGGGGCCGAAGCCCCCTTGTCTCTAGTGCTGAAGCAAGTAGTTCTTCAGCTTGTTGATCCCCCTAGTGCCAGTAGCCATCGCGCAGCTTTCTTTGAATGAGGCGGAACACCACATCGATGACATAGAACACGGTGAGCATGGTCAGTAGGACCGCGAGATGTAGACGCCATGTCCGTACACCATTAGCCGTGAGGTTGTAGACGAAGACCACCAGCGGAGTAACCGTGCCTATGGCTGTTGGGTGCCACCACCGCTCTTTCACTTGCCCTCGATGCCCCGTTGTATCTCTTGCCTGCTGATCTCCTCGAGGATCTCGATCTCAAGGAGTTCGCTAGCCCGGCGCTGTTCGTGTACGTCCCGTCGATACTGCCGGAGGTCCAACAGGTCGGCCTTGCGGAAGTGTGTGCTGTCCACGCCTCGGTGACTCCAGCCGCTACTTGTCTTGTGTGGCCCAACGTACTCGGGGGTGCTCTCGGCCAGCCAGCAGGTACGGCCAGCAGGAGCGTATTGCTGAGAGCTTTTGGTCCGTACCGTGATCCAGTCCCCCTGACGGAAAGGGGCGAACTGGTACATCTCGTCCCGCGTGAACGTGAACGTCTCGGTAGACTTCTTCTTGGTGCTCATGTTCTTCCTGTTCTGTGTCTTGGCCCAGCAGTCCGTACAGGACTCAGGCATGTCATCGTCCTGGCCCATGCAGTAGCAACAGATCCGCCCACACAGGTTGCATGTGAAGATCTGCTCGGCCTCCGGATACCCGCAGGACACACCCCGCTTAGTAGCGTGCGGCATGTTCTTCTTGGGATGCAGGAGACTCACGGCGAGAACTCCCACCGGCCAATCTCGTTGCCGTTTTCATCCCGACAGATGCCGGTCCAGTGCTGGTCAGGGTCACCAGACTGCGCCAAGAACTTCAGCTTGCTGAGTACCGGTGCAACGGCAAGGTACGCGGTACCCGCGGGGTTCGTGACGGCGCAGTCATCTTCTGAACTGAGCGTGATCGTCAGCTTCATACAGGAGCCTTTCGGGTCATGCTGAAGTTGGTCGTGAGAGTGCCGTCCGGCACGTTCACGGTAGCGGTGATACCTCCATTCGTGACCTCTGTACGGGTGTACGGGCGGTCATGGGAAAGCGAGAACGCCAACAAGTCTCGCTCGTCAGGCGTGGCCTTCCAGTCGATAGCCGTGACATCCACGGGATCCCCGGCATCATCCGCGTACGAAAACACGAGCTTTACCTTGATGATCCTCATGCCTTTTCCTTACCCCCCTGATTGTCGAGCCAGAAGGACGCGTAACTACTGGTGGTGCATCCCGTGAGTTGGGCATGCCACTGGGTGCTGTAGTCATCCTCGGACGGACCACACAGAACTGAAACCGCGTAGATCACCACCTGTTTGCCGTGCTGCCAGCCACGGTATTGCCAGCCAAGCCCGGTTCGTTCAGCCGACCACGTCCACTCAGGGAAGTCTCGTCTGAGTTGTTTGATCGAGACCATCTTCACTTGTTGCGCACTCCCATCCCCACGACCGGCTCGACCGGCCTCGGCGCGGTCACGGGGCACCTCCGGCCGCGCGCAGGAGGTCGTCAGCAGCCGTCCACGCCTGATGCTGGCTGGCCGTGAGGGCAGGGTCGTCGGACGCCCGAAGCACGGCGCGAATGACCGCAAACCTGGCCCGCTCCGGCACCTCCCTCCACGCCTCGACGGCGCGGGTGAGGGCGTCGGGCGAGGGGGCCGGGGGCGCGACTGCGCACTCGTGCTGCTCGCACTCGCAGCGCGAGCACTCGCGGCGCTCCTCGTCGTCGGTCGCGTGGTCCGTTGCCGGGCACCCGCACCGGACGCAACGGAACAGCGGCGGTCCACCGTGGCTCACTTCTCACCTCCGTCGAGCGCCGCGAGGGCGGCGTCGATTGCGCGCAGATCGTCTTGCGCGTCCTCCGCGTCCTGACCTTCTCCGAGTGTCAAGGCCAGGATCGCGTCCCACCTGCGGAACTCCCGCGCCGCCTCCGCGACGGCTTTGAGGCGGGCGAGGCGAGCAGCCTGGTCCGTGGCACGATCCGCGTACTGTTGAAGCTCGCGCACCCCACCGACAAGCACATCGACCGGAGCGGGCTTGCTTGCATGGCCGTCTGCCTCGTAGCTGTAGCCGAGCGTCTGCGCGACGGTCAGCAGGTCCGCCTACGCGCGCTCGGCTCGGGCGCGCTCGGCGGCGAGGGACGACTCGGCAGCTTCGCGCTCCACCTTCGCGACATACGCAAGCGCGTCGTCGATGGTAGCCGCAGGGTCGCGCCCATCATCCACGATGGCGGATGCCGTGCGGAACGCGAGCCTCTTATTGTACCATTCGGCCATCACTCGCCTCCCTTCGACGCGCGGGACGCCTCGAGGGCGGTCTCGAGCTCTTGCGTTACCTCGGCCAGG
>CAZZLB010000260.1:0-4900 GCA_964654655.1 uncultured Rhodoferax sp.
CTTGCGCAGCTTGCGCACCATCTGGCGCCGCAGGATGTGGAAGATCTGGCTGGCGGTGGTCGGCTGCACCACCTGCATGTTGGTGTCGGCGCTGAGCTGCATGAAGCGCTCCAGCCGCGCTGAACTGTGTTCCGGTCCCTGCCCCTCATAGCCGTGTGGCAGCATCAATGTGATGCCATTGACGCGGCCCCACTTCACTTCACCCGAGGCGATGAACTGGTCGATCACGACCTGGGCGCCGTTGGCAAAGTCGCCGAACTGGGCTTCCCAGATCACCAGCGTGCTCGGGTCGTTGGAAGCGTAGCCGTACTCAAAGCCGAGCACCGCTTCTTCCGACAGAATGGAGTCGATCACGACAAAGGGTGCCTGGACATCGGCCACGTTCTGCAGCGGCGTATAAGTACCCTCGTCAAACTTCTCGCGGTTCTGGTCGTGAATCACGGCGTGCCGGTGCGTGAAGGTGCCACGCCCACAATCTTCGCCGCTCAGGCGCACCGGGTAACCACCCGCCACCAGCGACGCAAAAGCCATGTGCTCGCCCATACCCCAATCGACAGGAATTTCACCGCGGCCCATGGCAGCGCGGTCTGCATAGACCTTCTTCACAAGTTGATGCGGCGTAATGGAGGCTGGCAGCGTTGTGAGCCGCTCGGCCAGTCGCTTCCATTCCGCCAGCGGCAGTGCGGTGTCACCGGCATCGGTCCACTTCTTGCCAATGTACGGGCTCCAGTCAACCGCGTACTTGCTCTTGAAGTTCGTCAGCACCGGGTCAAAGGTGTTCCTCCCCGCGTCCAGTGCGGCGCGCGTGGCTTTCACCATGTCCTCGCCCAAGGTGGCGCCCAGCCCCTGCGCGGCAAGACGGTCGGCGTACAGCTTGCGTGTGCCCGGATGCTGGGCAATCTTCTTGTACATCAGGGGTTGCGTCAGTGCCGGCGTGTCCTGCTCGTTGTGTCCGAGTTTGCGGAAACAGACGATGTCCACCACCACATCCTTCTGGAACTCCATGCGGTACTGCAGTGCAATCTGGGTTGCCAGAACCACAGCCTCGGGGTCGTCGCCGTTGACGTGCAGCACCGGGGCCTTGATCATCTTGACAATGTCCGAGCAGTAAATCGAAGAACGGGTATCACGCGGATCACTGGTGGTAAATCCGATCTGGTTGTTGATGACGATATGCACGGTGCCGCCAGTGCAGTAACCACGCGTCTCGGCCAGCGCCAGCGTTTCCATCACCACGCCCTGGCCAGCAAATGCGGCATCGCCATGTACCAGGATAGGCAAGACCTGCAAGCCCTTGGGGTCGGAGCGGCGATCCATGCGCGCGCGCACCGAACCCTCCACAACCGGATTGACGATTTCAAGGTGTGAGGGATTGAAAGCCAGCGACAGGTGCACCGGTCCGCCGGGTGTAGCCACGTCGGAACTGAATCCCTGGTGGTATTTGACGTCTCCGCTGGAGAGGTCTTCCGGCGCTGTGTGGTCAAACTCGGCAAACAGATCGGCCGGCATCTTGCCCAGTGAGTTAACCAGCACATTGAGGCGCCCACGGTGCGCCATGCCAATCACAATTTCCTGCAAACCGATGGCACCACCGCCCTGAATCAGTTCGTCCATGGCAGCGATGAAACTCTCGCCACCTTCGAGCGAAAAGCGCTTTTGTCCGACGTACTTGGTATGCAGAAAGCGCTCCAGCCCCTCGGCCGCAGTCAGACGTTCCAGAATGTGCTTTTTCTTTTCCGGCGTGAAATCGGGCTGGGAACGGATGCTCTCGAGCTTTTGCTGCCACCAACGCTTCTGGCGCTGGTCGGTGATGTACATGTACTCGGCGCCTATGGTGCCGCAGTAAGTCTGGCGCAGCGCGTTCATCATCTCGCGCAGACTCATGGTGTCCTTGCCGAAGAAGGTGTTGCTGGTGTTGAACACGGCTTCCTGGTCGGCGTCGCTGAAACCGTAGAACGCAGGATCGAGTTCGGGGATCCGGTCGCGCTCGGTACGCTTCAATGGGTCCAGATCGGCCCAGCGTGCACCCACCGTGCGGTAGGCCGCAATCAACTGCTGGGCAGCGGTTCTCTTGCGGCCCATTTCGGCGTCGCTGCTGGCCAGCACAACCCGGGTTCCGCCGTGCCTGGCGCGATCCGCAAAGGCGTTGATCACTGGAAGGTGGGGCACGTCCTTGCTGTTGCTGCCGTCCAGCGCTGGCACATTCTGCAATGCATCAAAGTAGCCACGCCAGGAATCGGGCACACTGCCTGGGTTGGCCAGGTAGTTTTCGTACATTTCCTCAACGTAGGGCGCGTTGCCACCAAACAGATGGGTGTTGGCCTGGTAGGCCCGATAAACCGACGAAGTCGGCCCTGTCTCTTGGGACCTGGTCTCAATCATTTTCCGCTGACCTCCGTTTCCCTGCAGGAAACATTAGCTGGTTAAAGCTGTTGTTGAATAACCTTCCGTGTCCCGGCTTCACCGGTTGACGGATGCGAAGATGGGCCCTGATTTGGGCCTAACTTGGAGCGCGATTCTGCCACCAAAAGAAAAACCTGGCACGCCGCTGGCAAATCGCGCCTCGGCGCGGTTCATCGACAGTCCCGGTTACGCCCCTGAGGCCAATTCGGCGCGAATTCGGTTCTTGTCGATCTTGCCAACGCCGGTTTTCGGCAATTCGGACACCAGACTGACGGTCGCCGGGACCTTGTACTTTGCCAGATTGGCTTTGCAGTGCTCGGTGATCTGCGCGATGGTGACGTCCTTGCTGCGTGGCACCACCAGAGCGCGCACGATTTCCCCACGGTAGCTGTCCGGCACCGCCACGACCGCAGCTTCCTGTACTCCCGGGTGCAGGTACAGCACCTCCTCAATTTCACGCGGGAAGACGTTGAAGCCGGAGACCTTGGCCATCTCCTTCTTGCGATCCCGGATATAGAGGTAGCCATCGCTGTCAAATTCACCGATGTCACCGGTATAGAGCCAGCCATCGCGCAGCGTGCCTGCTGTCTCATCCGGAAGATTGCGGTAGCTCACCATGACTTGGGGCCCACGAATCCGGATTTCGCCCTTCTCCCCAACCGGTAGAACCCTAGTACCCTCATCCGTATCAACGATTTCCACCAGAGTGTCTGGTACCGGTATGCCAACGGAGCCCGGTTTTCTGATCCCGTTTTGCGGATTAAAGGAGATGACAGGGCCCGCTTCCGACTGGCCATACCCTTCGATCACCGGCGCACCGGTAGCCGCCTCCCAGCGCCTGAGCAGTTCTTCCGGCAGTGCAGCAGAGCCGGAGTAGGAAAGATATATCCGGGAGAAATCAGCCTGGGCGAATTGCGCCTGGCTCATCAAGCCTACGAACAGGGTGGGACTTCCGGCGAAGATGGTGATGCGTTCGCTGGCCAACAGTTCAAACACGGTCTGCGGCGTATAGCGTGGAATGACGATCATGGTGCCGCGCGCATAGGCCATATTGTGCAAGCACATGGCTGTGGCATAGACATGGAACAGGGGCATGACACAGAGCAGGCGCTCGCAGTCCGAGCGCGTCGGAACCAGCGCCTCGCGTTGCCTGATGTTCGTGGCAACCGAATGGTGGGTCAGGTTGACGCCCTTGGAGCGCCCCGTCGTACCTCCCGTGTACTGAAGCGTCGCAAGGGCCGCAGAGGCCGGCATCGGCTGAGGCAGTTCGCGGTCAGCAGCATTTCGCCACGCGATCAGCCGCCTGCCTTCCGATCCGATGCGAATGCGGTTCGGAACTGCGAATTCATCGGAAAGAAGCATCACCACATCATGCTTTTCATCGGCATAGATGACGGCATGCAGATCGGCATCCTCAAAAATGGTTCGCAACTCGCGCTCGGTGTACATCGGATTGCAGGGAACAACCTGTGCGCCCGCTGCATGTGCAGAAAACATCGCCACGCAGATGTCAAGCGAATTGCCCAGCACGATTCCGACGCGCTTCCCTCTCGCCCCCATATCCACCAGTTCATGGGAAAACCAGGTAACACAGCGCAGGTACTGTGCATAGGTCAAGCGCTCATCCTGACAGACCAGGGCTTCATGGTCTGGCGCCTGCAAAGCGGCAGCCGCCAGCATGTGCACGACCGTCGGGTAGACATCCGGTATCTTGTTCATGTGATCACCACTTAGAGTCCGATCTGACGCGCCACCACCAGCCGCATGATGTCACCGGTTCCCCCGCCTATCATCGGGAAGTAGGAGTCCCTGAGGTAGCGCTGAACCGGATATTCGTTCATCAGTCCGTAGCCGCCGAAGATCGACAGGGCCATCTGGCAAATCTCGTTGCAGCTCTCCGCAGCAATGATCTTGGCCAACGCGGCTTCAGTGGTGATGGACGCACCCCGGTCCGCCAGCGCCGAGGCAAAGTAGGTGTAAGTCTTTGCCTGCTCCAGTTTGGCCAGCATGTTCACCAGCTTGAATTGCACTGCCTGAAACTTGCCTATCGGCTGTCCGAACTGGCTGCGCTCCTGCGCATACCGGACCGAAGCGTCATAGGCCGCCTGTGCGTTGCCCAGCGCCAGTGCCGCCGTAAATATCCGGTCGACGGTAAGTGACTTGTAGGCTTTGAGAAAGCCGCCACCCTTGCCATCACCCAGGCAGTGCCTGTCGGGAACAAACAAGTCCTCGAAAGACAACTCGGCGGTATCCGAACAGTGCACGGAGAACTTGTCGAGCTTGCGTCCGACCTTGAAACCTTTGGACTTCGTATCAACGACGAACAGTTCGAGACCCTTGGTTCCACTGTTTGGCGCGATCGTGGCGACCACCGTGATGAAGTCGGCGACAGTCCCATTGGTCGTGAAGATCTTGGAGCCGTTGAGGACGTAGCCGCCGTCCACCCTGGTGGCCCGGGTCTTGAGCGACGCAGCGTCGGAGCCGGCGTTGGGCTCGG
>CAZZLB010000261.1:0-4882 GCA_964654655.1 uncultured Rhodoferax sp.
ACTGCAAGGTGCCGCAGATGAAGTCGCTGGCCGGCGTGGCGGCATAGATCAGGCCTTTGTGTTTGAGCTTTTCTCCGGGCGAGAGCACGCCCGTGATCGCTGCGCTGCCTGATTTCACGATGGAGCCCATGGCCTTTTCCACGATGTTGGACAGGCCGCCCTTTTTGTTGCCGGGCGTGGTGTTGGCGCTGCGGTCCACGCCACCGCGCTGCAGGTAGGCGTCGTACCAGGTCATCTCGCGGATCAGAGCCTGCGCCACCTCTGGCGAACTGGCGCGCGCTGTGAGCAGGGCGATGCCATCGCGCACCTCGGTGGTTTCGGAGAACATCACACTGGCGCCGGCGCGCACCAGCAAGTCGGTGCAGAAGCCCACCGCCGGGTTCGCGGTGACGCCCGAGAAGGCGTCGCTGCCCCCGCATTGCACGCCCACCACCAGTTCGCTGGCCGCTACTGTTTCGCGCCGACGCGCGTTCAGGCGCTGCAAATGCACCCGGGCCTGGCGCAGGATGGCGTCGACCATGGACATAAAGCCCACATGTGCGTCGTCCTGCAGGCACACCACGTCCAGCGCGGCGTCACCCGGATTGTCCTGCCGCCGGTCGATGACAGGGATGGTGCCCGGTGGAAGCAGCCGCTCGGGCTGCAGCTTTTCGCAGCCCAGGCTGACCACCATCACTTCACCACCGAAGTTCGGGTTCAGGCTGATGTTGCGCAGTGTGCGAATCGGCACGATGGCGTCCGGTGCGTCAATCGCCACGCCGCAGCCGTAGCTGTGTTCCAGCGCCACCACGTCATCGACGTTGGGAAACTGCGGCAGCAGTTCGGTCTTGATGCGCTGCACGGCAAACGCGGTAACACCGGCCACACACTGAACGGTCTGCGTGATGGCCAGGATGTTGCGCGTGCCAACCGAGCCATCCGGGTTTCGATAGCCCTCAAAAGTGAATCCTTCCAGGGGTGGCGCGACATCGGGCTTGATCGTGGCCAGGGGCAGTTCGTCGAGCGTGCGCGCCTCAGGCATGCGCAGCAATCGCTCGTGCACCCAGCTGCCGGCGGCAATGTCCTGCAGGGCGTAGCCTATGGGCACACCGTAGCGCAGCACGGCATCGTCTTTTTGCAGGTCCAGCAATGCTACCTTGTGGCCTTGCGGCACTGGCTCACGCAGGATCTGCCCGGTCGGTAGAACGGTGCCTGCCGGCAAGCCGCCCTTGTTGGCCACAATGGCGACGTTGTCGCGGCTGTTCATCCGGATCGTGTGCGGCATCAATATCTCCTATCATGCAGGACGCTATGCGGGCCTCTCTCGAATCATTGTAAACTCGTTGGTAGCGGTACCATCACAAGCACCCATGAACACAGAAGTCAATCCCAGGCGCTCGCGGCGCAGCAGCGGTGCCATTACCCTGCGTGATGTGGCCAAGCTCGCTGACGTGGCGCCGATCACCGCTTCACGTGCGCTCAATACGCCGGCGCAGGTGTCCGACGAGGTGCGCCAGAAAGTGCTCGATGCGGTGCAGCGTACCGGTTACGTGCCCAACCGCATGGCTGGCGGCCTGGCTTCCTCGCGCAGCCGGCTGATTGCGGCCATCGTGCCGAGCACCGTGATGTCGGTCTTCATGGAGACCATCGAGTCCCTGAACCACACGCTGTTTGACGCCGGCTACCAGTTGATGCTGGGCCAGTCGGACTACTCGGCGACCCATGAAGAACTGCTACTCGAAGCGGTCATCGGGCGCCGCCCCGACGGCATCTTTCTGACCGGCATCCTGCCGCCAGGCCGGGCCCGGACCCGTCTGCTGGCTTCGGGCATACCGGTGCTGGAAACCTGGGACCTGACGCCCACGCCAATCGACATGCTGATTGGTTTTTCGCACTTGGACATAGGTCGCGCCGTAGCGGCTTTTCTGATGGACAAGGGACGGCGCCGCTTTGCCCTGATCCGTGCCGAAGACGAGCGCGCCGGGCGGCGTGCAAGCGCCTTCGCCGAGGCAGTGGCACAAGGTGGCTATGCCGATGCGCTGGTGGTCAACGTGGGCGAGGCGCGTTCGCTCAAGGGCGGACGCGAGGCGATGGCGCGGGTGCTCAGAGAGGCTCCGGATACCGATGCCGTGTTTTGCAGTTCCGACCTGCTGGCATTGGGCGCCATGACAGAAGCCCGGGCGCAGGGGATTTCGATTCCCGAGCGCATCGCCATTGTGGGTTTTGGGGATGTGCCGTTCCTCGCCGACATGGTGCCTTCGCTGAGCACCGTGCGCATCAATGGCGCCGAGATGGGGCGCCAGGGCGCGCGTTTCCTGATAGCGCGCGCCGAAGGGCGCCCTGTGAGCCCCAGCATCGTCGACGTCGGCTTCACCATCATCGAACGCGACACCACCTGATTCGGGTAAACCCTTGTCAAAAACCGATTGACGTTCCAAAATGGTACCGCTACCATTAAAATCATCGTAACTACCGATCACTCACCTACCCCAAGGAGATCCAGGATGAAGAAACTGCTCTGCTCGCTCGCGGCCTCGCTGGCCCTGTCGTCGGCCATGGCCTGGCCCGACAAGCCGGTCACGCTGCTCGTGCCCTTTCCGCCCGGCGGCTCAACCGACCTGATCGCCCGGACCCTGGCGCCCAAGCTGCAGGAAAAACTTGGTGGCACGTTCATTGTCGATAACAAGGCCGGAGCGACCGGCACCATTGGCGCAGGGATCGTGTCAAAAGCCGCACCGGATGGCCACACGCTGTTGGTCACGTCGCTGGGGCCCTTGGTGATCGCGCCGCATCTACTGGCAAAAGTGCCCTACGATGCGCTGAAAGACTTTGACTACATCACGGTGGCGGTGCAGGCACCCAATGTGCTGGTGGTGCCTGCCAAATCACCCCACAAGACCATGGCCGATGTCATTGCCTATGAAAAGGCGAACCCGGGCAAGATGAGCTTTGCCTCGTCGGGCAACGGCAGCAGCGACCATCTGACGGCCGAACTGTTCTGGCTGCAAACGGGTACCAGCGGCCTGCACGTGCCCTACAAGGGTGGTGGCCCGGTCATGACCGATTTGCTGGGCGCGCAGGTTGACTCGTCCTTCATGAACATCAACACGGCGATGCCGCAAATCCTGGCCGGCAAATTGCGGGCGCTGTCGATTACCAGCGCCAAACGCTCTGCGTTGTTGCCGAACGTACCGACGCTGGAGGAAATCGGCGTGAAGGAAGCCAACGTCTACTCGTGGCAGGCGATCGCCGCCCCGCGTGGCCTGCCGGCAGACGTCAAGAGCAAGCTTCACGCCGCCATTGTGGCGGGACTGAACGATCCGCAGGTCAAGGCCAAACTGCTGGACCTCGGGTTTGAGATCGTCGCCAACACACCGGAACAGTTCACTGCCTACCAGGCGACCGAATTCGCACGCTGGAAGAAGCTGATTGAATCGCGCAAGATCGAGGCCGACTGAAGCGGCATCGGCAGACACAGCATGAACGAATCAGCCACACCGGTCATCAGGGCGCTCCAGGTCATACCGGTGGCCGGGCATGACAGCATGCTGCTGAACCTGTCGGGCGCACATGGGCCGTTCTTTACGCGCAACCTGCTCATCCTGAAGGACAGTGCGGGTCGCACCGGCGTTGGCGAAGTGCCGGGCGGTGAAAAGATTGCCGACACGCTGCGCGATGCCACCGAGTTGGTCGTGGGGCAGCAGATCGGCAATGTGCAGGCGGTACTCAATACCATGCGCACGCGCTTCGCGGACCGCGACGCGGGTGGCCGCGGCTTGCAGACATTTGATTTGCGCACCACGATTCACACGCTGACGGCAGTGGAGTCGGCCATGCTGGACCTGCTGGGCCAGCACCTGAATCTTCCGGTGGCCGCTTTGCTGGGCGAAGGTCAGCAGCGCAGCGCGGTGGAGATGCTGGGTTACCTGTTCTTCATCGGTGACCGAAGCAAAACCGACCTGCCCTACCGTGATGAAAGCGGTGACCAAGAGGAATGGCTGCGCCTGCGCAATCAGGAAGCATTGACGCCCGAGGCGGTGGTCCGGCTGGCGCAAGCGGCGCAGGCGCGCTACGGTTTCAACGACTTCAAACTGAAGGGTGGCGTGCTGCGCGGCGAGGAAGAAATCGAGGCGGTCACGGCGCTGCACGAGCGCTTTCCCAAGGCGCGCATCACTATCGATCCGAATGGCGGCTGGTTGCTGAAAGACGCCGTGCGTCTGATGCGCGACCTGCACGGTGTCGTCGCTTATGCCGAAGACCCCTGCGGTGCTGAAGAAGGATTCTCGGGTCGCGAAGTGATGGCGGAATTCCGCCGCGCCACCGGCTTGCCGACGGCGACCAACATGATCGCCACCGACTGGCGCCAGTTGACACACGCACTGGCCTTGCAGTCCGTCGATATTCCTCTGGCGGATCCGCATTTCTGGACCATGGCAGGGTCGGTGCGCGTGGCGCAGACCTGCCGCGACTGGGGCCTGACATGGGGCTCGCATTCCAACAACCATTTCGACGTGTCACTGGCCATGTTCACCCATGTTGCGGCCGCGGCGCCCGGCAAGGTCACGGCCATCGACACGCACTGGATCTGGCAGGACGGCCAGCGCCTGACCAAAGAACCGCTGCAGATCGTGGGCGGCCTGGTACAGGTGCCAGAGAAGCCCGGTCTGGGTGTGGAACTGGACAGGGTCGAAGTCGAGAAAGCGCACCAACTCTACAAACAGCATGGTCTGGGCGCGCGCGATGACGCCATGGCCATGCAATACCTGATTCCCGGCTGGGCCTTCAACCCGAAGCGCCCGGCGCTTGATCGATAGGAACAAATCATGAGAGCAAACCATCTACGCACCGTCTGGCAATCCGGTGGCGCTGTTGTCAACGGCTGGCTTGCCATTGCCAACAGTTT
>CAZZLB010000262.1:0-2002 GCA_964654655.1 uncultured Rhodoferax sp.
AGGAACACGGAGTCTCGAGGGGAGACATGGATGCGCTCTGCCCTCCCAATCACCACCTCTTCACCTGCTGGGCATAGGAGCATCACCCGCACGTTGGGTGCGATGAGCCCCGTGGCGTTGCTCACATAGGCCCTGTAGACGCCCGCTTGGTTCACGTCCTCGGTTATCATGTTGGGAATGTCTGTCCACGTCACCCCACCGTCCCACGAGTGCTCACAGTCGAAGGTGGCGGGGTTTCCCGGGTTGATTCCGGCGCTCACAGCGTCCACGGTGAAGATGAAGTGCAGCAGTCCCATCTCTGCTACCTGAAGGCCCGTCTCAAATACCAGCGGGTCCACATCCGTCGATAAGCCGACCTTCCCCCGCAGGGGCTTTATCTCGTAACTCATGCTCGTTACCCTCCCATCCTGTTCGTTCTGCGGGTCACTTTTGCCGACACGATTTTGAGAGCCGTGTCGAGGAAGAGGAAGCCCATGTTGGGTTGAGGTATGGCCGGAATCGTCACGGCTCCGATGACGGTTCCCGGCTTCAACGCTATCTTGTTCTTGGTGTAGGTCGTATAGTCGAACGTCAGGTTTCCAAGAAACTTCTTCTTCGCTGCTCCGGCATTCACATCCCAATGCGTATTCCCAGCTCTCTCCACCGCGATGTCCTCTCCACCAGCGAGATTGAATATCTCGACGGTTGTCGCCAACCCAGCAGTGGCCGCAACGTCCACCTCCAACACGAATCCGTCGATACTGTCCTCCCGCGATATTGCGAACTCCACGTAAGGGTAATCTACTCCTCCCGCCGTCTTCTTCCCCACTCGAACTGTGTTAGTTCCAATCGTCATATCTCGTCCTCCTCGGGCACATCCACATACTCGCCCTCCCTCACAGAGGAAGAGCTAAGGCTCAAGACCTTCGCCTCTATCATAGCAGGGGTTTTGCCCCTCAGTCCCTTCGGAACAGAACCGGGCGGGAGGGTGGTTTGGGTCGCGTGGAGAGTCTTGTTCTCGACAGTCACCATGGGCTTGTCTCTCGCGAGGATAAGCTCAACCGCTTTCTGCCTAGCTTTCAGAACGTCATAGTCTACGCTTCCATCTGGCCTCTTAATCTTCAGCTCCAACACTTCGACAAGATGAGCTTGGGCGAGTTCCCTCGCCCGTAGCATCTCTCCGTCATTGTCGACAGGAGTGAGAAACCAAGGCCAAAACTCTTTGGAATCCTCTATCCATTTTCGCACCAGAACCATGGAGACTGGAGCGACGTATCTCACAAGTTCCTTGTCATTAACGGACAACTGCTGAACTTGTCTCTCAGGACACGCTTTGTGGAGAAGGGCCTTTGCCCTTCGCATTGCAGGCGTTATGGTAAATTCTTTGGACATATCTCAACTCCTTTCTCTCAAATCATACCTCACGACTTGACAATCCAGAAAGTCCTGGGGGAGATTGGTCAGTGGAAGTGCGGCTGTCGCCGAAGAGGAGTCACCATAGACCCTCTGCCCCACCGAACCGTGGACCCAAGGTCCACCTCGCCAAAGACGAGTCGGAAGAGTGCCCCCATCACACCGCCATGATGTATCTACTCTCTCTCGATTTCTACAGAACGCGACTCCGGAACACCCCTACGAAAACTTGCACACATTCTGTAAAAATCGAGAGAGAGAGACGATCCGAAAAAAAACCATTGTGATAAGAGATCGAAAGTGGCTCCGGCGTGCTACGATTTTCAGATTCGTGTTACCGGATGGCTAGGCACCATAGGGTGCACATTTTATTTTTGTAAGTTGTGGGTACCCAACCAGAGCGTACAAAATTTGTGTGGGTAGGAGATTCCACTACGCGGCCCGTAGGTGCGAGGCTCCACGTCTCGCTTCGATTATTCGATTCCAAGGTGACTCGTCCCCCTTAGTCGATTTGGTCAGGGTGGGCGACCCGCACCAAGCCATTAAGCCTACACTCCATTAAGCCTACACTCCATTAAGCCTACACTCCATTAAGCCTACACTCCATTAA
>CAZZLB010000262.1:2102-4790 GCA_964654655.1 uncultured Rhodoferax sp.
CCATGCGTGATATGCAAAGCATGGTGAGCTTCGCGTCGTGTGTTTAACGATTATGCACTGTCCAACTTCTTTACACCGATTAACCTTATGTTCCTTTTAACCTTTCGCACCTTTCGCACGTTTTGCTATCCAATCCTTGTACATTGGCACGAAAAATATACTGCAATAATCTTAAACGTTTACTGTTTGGCACACACGTTGCATAGTGCTTTGCGTGAGAGCGAGTACGCGATGGCGCGGGATAGAGCACCCGGCATCGCTTACCCAAGGGGCTACTGCCCTGACCATCGGAATGCTATGGCCTCACGGATTCTTGACAACGGAATAGCACAGGTCTTACAAGGTAAGGCTGATGGTTGTGACAGACCATTGGTAGCAACTGTCATCATCTAGCTATGGCAACTAGAGGATTAGCCATAGTTCCATAACACCAACGCCTAAGCGTAAAGGATTCTCCCATGTTTACTCTCGATCATAACTCGTCCCTTGCCAACGATTGCTACAACAAGTCCCGTCAATTCCCTGCCGACTCTCAGGCTCGTAAGAATCTCGAACTCCTGTCCACAGCTATCAAGTCCCGTGTCCCTCTCACCCTGAAGCAAGCGTCAGTATTGCTTGTGCTCATGGGTAACAAGTCCATCACTGACTTACCTTCTGACCCTTCTGCTATGGCCAAGCTCTTGGCCTCTACCTTCAGCATCCGTGTCGACCGTGACACCTCATCCGACACAGCCAAGGCTTCTCCTGCCCCTCAGCCCTCGTCTTCTGCATCTGCCAAGATTGGTGATGCCATCCTCAGCGTGCTGTCTTCTGAGATTGAGTCCATATCCCGTCAAGTATCGCAAGCTGTGACACGCGAAGAAATGAACGCCTTCGCCGAGTCCATGGCTGACACGATACAAGAGCTTGCCTCCCGCACCAACAAGTCTTCCTCCATCACCATCGCTGTCAATGACTGTCCTCCTGTCACTCTCGATGGATACGTCCACCCCATGTTCCCAACACTCTTGGCTTGCGCTGCTAATCGCATCAACGTCATGCTCGTTGGTCCTGCGGGCACGGGCAAAACATCCATGGCAAAAGCCGCAGCCAAGGCCCTAGGCATTGAAAGAGTTGTCGCCCAATCATTCTGCGCTCAGACTCCCGAGTCACGCTTGTTCGGATACCAAGATGCCAATGGCAATTACGTCAGGACAAAGTTCCGTGATTGCTACGAGAAGGGTGGAGTCTATATCCTTGACGAGATGGACTCTGCCTCACCCAACGTGCTTACCTCTCTCAATGCAGCCATCGACAATGGGGAATGCACCTTCCCCGACAAGGTTGTCCCTCGTCACCCTGACTTCATCTGCATTGCGTGCGCTAACACGTTTGGCAATGGTGCAGACAGACAGTATGTAGGTCGTGCTCAACTCGATGCCGCTACTCTCAACCGCTTTGCCAAACTGTCGATTGACTACGACAATACCCTTGACCTCGCACTCTCTGGCCAGCCCTTTGAATGCAAGCTCATACCTCTCACCCCTGTCGCTGAAGCCAAGCGCCCTGCACTTGGCAAGCAGTGGTGCGATGCTGTGCTGTCTGCACGCGCTGTCGTACAGTCCAATGGCATACGCCACATCATCTCCCCCAGGCAAACACGAGATGGCTATCGTCTATTGTGCTCTGGTGTCCGTCTCCCTGATGTCATATCCATGCTACTCACTAACGGACTATCTAACGTCGATAAAGACAAGATAGTCAACGCAGTGATGGATCACTTCTGAGATATGGCACCGACTCGCTAGCACCATGGGGTTCCACCCCATGCTACAAAACAAGGAGTATCCACATGACTCGCTCAACTGGACAACGCAAGACTCGCTCTGACAAAGGCGTTAAGCGCACGCCCAAAGCAACACGCACCCCGACGCCCGTTGCACCCGTTGCCTTCACCTCTGATCACCCCTTCACCATCACCGAACATGCTGGAGAGACTGTCTATTCCGTATCTCTGTCCGACGCTATCCCTCTTATCAAGCATGGAGTATCCATCGAAGACCTGACCGGTGCCCTGTTCTCTTCTCGTCCAGAGTTTTGCTGTGGTGGTTCTTCTCTCAACCCCTCTCTCTGTCTCGATATGCTCGAAAAGGGATGGACTACTGATCGCCCCTCTCTCGACTTGCCTTTAGGTGAAGTGTCCCAAGCGCAAACATTCTCTCTCGACACACAAGGCGCATATCCTGACGTGGCCGAGTATCTCTCAGGATCTCCCGGGTGCATGGTGGACTACACAACGTCCCCCGCCGCACCTCGCTTCCTGCACCTCATAGTCAACACAACCATCCATGCCGGGGTGTCAAACGACAAGCTGTTTAAGCGAGGTAAGTATATCTTATCCCTAATCGACTCCCTGGAATCTCAAGGCATTCGCGTCAAGCTCACTGTCCTTGACAGCAATTCCCGCTACTCTCATTCGACAGTAGCCATAGGAATAAAGGACTATCAAGACCCTATGGACGAGGCATTACTCTGTTACGTGCTAGGTCATCCATCGTTCTTCCGCCTATGCCAGTTTGCCTTGGCCGACGCTATGTACCACAAGTGTGGGCTAGTCCACGGATTGCGGATAGATGACTACTCGCGCGGATCGTGCAAAGATAGCTACGCTTTCCCTTCATCTTCCGACACGCTGTATCTTGCGTGGGG
>CAZZLB010000263.1:0-4783 GCA_964654655.1 uncultured Rhodoferax sp.
GGTGTCGAACACCAGCACGGTGGTCACGCCCATGTGGCATTTGAATTACAAGTTCGACCCGGCCGGGCGCGACATGGTGCGCGCCAGCATCACGCGCAGCTACAAGGCCGCAGGATTGGGTCAGCTGGTGGCGCGCCCCTCGCTCAGTTCGCTGTTCACGGACACCAAGCAGCCCAACACCGAGCTCTCGCCGGACCGCACTGGCAATGCCAATCTGCTGCCCGAACTGGCCGCCGGGCTCGACATGGCCTACGAGAAATACCTGCCCAGCGGCGGCATCATCAGCGTCGGCTTTTTCTTTCGTGACGTGAAGAATCTGGTGCGCAACGTGACCACGCTGCAAAGCGTGAGCTGGGCCAGCGTGCCGCGCTGGGTTGCACAGCCGATGAATTTTTCACACGCACGCACGGGGGGTCTGGAGCTTGAAATCAAGGGTCGTGCAGGTGAGCTGATGCCATCGCTGTTTGAAGCGCGCACGCCACTGAATCTGCGCAGCAGCCTCAATCTCTATCAGTCCAGTGTCGATGCACTGCCCGGGCCCAACAACCGCCTGGTCGGCCAGCAACCCTGGTCCGGCAATGTGGGCTTTGACTACCGCTTCAGCGCAATGCCCCTGAACACCGGCGCCACACTGGCCTTTACGCCGGGCTACACCACGCAGCAAAGCGACACACTGGCGGTAGAGCAGTCGCGCAGCCGCAGCATCGATGTCTTTGCGCAGTGGTTCTTCAGCCGCAGCGTGTCGGGGCGGATCGCTGCCAACAACCTGATGCCGCTGGACACGCAAACCTGGAACCTGGCGGCAGACGCCTTCAGCAGCACACTGAGCCGTGGTCGCAGCAGCTTCAATGCGAGTCTGGAGATCAAGCTGTAGTTGTGGCGGCCTGCGCCAAGTGAACTTGTTGAAGCCCGATGCGTTTTCTACATAGAATGCAGAAATCTGCATCCCAAATGGAAAACCTGATGAGAACAACGCTCGATATTGATGATCGATTACTGTTGCAAACCAAATCGCTTGCGGCAAGCAAGCGCACCAGCCTGACCCGATTGATTGAAGAAGGCTTGTCCTTGCGCTTGCGTGCTGAGCGCTCGCCTGCCAGCCGCCGGGCGCGGCCAAGCTTGCCGGTCTATGCCGGACGTGGCGGGTTGCAACCCCGCATTCGCGAGACCTTGAGCCAGCGCGCCTTGCTGGATGCGGCAGATGACGGGGATTTAACCAAGTGACACCGGATGTGAACATCCTGGTAGCAGCTTCGCGACAAGACCACCCGCACCACGCACCAGCGCTCAAATGGCTGAAAGACGCACTGGTCAAGAGCGCACAGGGCCGCCCTTTGGCGATATTGCCGATGGTCGCCTCGGGCTATTTACGTCTGGTCACTCATCCAAAAGTGTTCGTCAACCCCACGCCTATTGAAGATGCCATGGTTTTCTTGCGTGCCGTGCTGGATTCGACGGGGGTCGCAATGCCGACACTGGGCAACGAGTGGGGAGAGTTTGAGCGCCTGTGCACTGAGTTGGACCTGCACGGCAATGCCATTCCCGATGCCTGGATTGCCGCCGCCGCCCAAAACCACCATCTTCATCTGGTGACCTTTGACAAAGGTTTTCGCAAGTTGCTCAAACCCAGCATGGTGACGGTGTTGAAGGTGTAGGTTCAGATCTACTGGGCTGGGTTGGTGGGTACGGTTCGCTCATCGCTTTGACAGTCACAAAACCTGCAATTTGAAGAACAAATCTTCAAATTGCAGGAAACAACTCACTCTACCTACGCCTTCGCCTCCCTTTTCAATCGCCACTGCATCACCAGCGCATAGATGGCCGGGATCACGGCCAGCGTCAGCACGGTGCTGGAGAGCATGCCGCCGACCATGGGGGCGGCGATGCGGCTCATCACTTCGGAGCCGGTGCCAGTTCCCCACATGATGGGCAAGAGGCCGGCCATGATGGCCACCACGGTCATCATCTTGGGGCGCACGCGCTCGACTGCCCCTTCCATCACCGCCTCGTACAGGTCGGCCACACCGGGTTCGCGGCCGGCTGCACGGCCCTTGGTCTTGACCGCTTCCCATGCATGGTCCAGGTAGATCAGCATGATGACGCCGGTCTCTGCCGCCACGCCGGCCAGGGCGATGAAGCCTACCGCCACTGCCACCGAAAGGTTGTACCCCAGCAGCCACATCAGCCAGACGCCGCCGACCAGCGCGAAGGGCACCGAGAGCATGACGATCAGCGTCTCGGTGATGCGCCGGAAGTTCAGGTACAGCAGCAGGAAGATGGTCAGCAGCGTCACCGGAATCACGACCTTCATCTTTTCGATGGCGCGCTCCATGTTTTCGAACTGGCCGCTCCAGGTCACGTAGTAGCCGCTGGGAAACTTGACCTGGCTCGCTACCGCCTTCTTCGCGTCCCGGACATAGCCGCCAATATCCCGCTCGCGAATGTCAACGTAGATATAGGCTGACAGCAACGCGTTCTCGGTGCGTATGCCGGGCGCGCCCTTGGCCACCACCACCTTGGCCACCTGACCCAGCGGGATCATGGCGCCATCCATGGTAGTGATCAGCACCTCGCGGGCAATCTGCTGCGCATCGCCGCGCAGCTCGCGCGGGTAGCGCACGGTCGTCCCGTAGGGGCTGACTCTACTTCTTCGTCCTTCCCGACAACTTCGCGCGGATGCCTGCCGGGTTTTGGCGGCTATCGAGAACGCCGACTACGGTGGCCACGTTTTCTGCAACGCGGTAGTAAATGGAAAACGGAAAACGCCGGCCCGTTGTCCGATGAAGGCCGCCCAAGGGTTTGGGGTGAATGCCCGCGTAAAGACCCAGTGAATCGATGTCGGCATACAGACTGTCCAGGAAATACCAGCCCAAATCCGGTTGCTGAGATTCGTAAAACTCAAATCCGTCGAGCAGGTCTTGTTCAGCACTTGCGCTCAGGGCAACCTTCATCAGCTGGGCCGGACAAGTTGTTCGGCGCGATGACGAATTCTTTGCTTAGCCTCTTCCCATGGGGTGGCCAATTCTTCGCCAGAGTCCAGTGCGGACACACGTTTGCTCAATTCCTCTTGGTGCCAAGCCGGCACGACGGGCGTCTGCGTTTGATCACGGCATAGCGAATCCCAAAGCGCCTCCATGGCCTGGAGACGTTCTGCCAGAGGCAAGGCAACGAGTTCGGCGGTTTGCATGTGGGCTCCAGTCGCAAGTGGTGAAAGACAAAATCGACAAAATGTCATGGTAGCAAAATCTTCGAGGGCCAGACGGGCACTGCACCCACAAAACCGTCCGCGCCAATGTGGTTCGGGTTGGTTCATCGGCACATCGAGGCGAGGACAGCGGCGTGGTGGTATTGCTCTTGTGCGGTGACGACAAAGGCACCCAGAACGCTGATATTGAGCGCGCTGTGGGTTATTGGAAAGATTGGCAACAGAGGATCGAATCATGAGAGATCGTGACCATGATGAAGCGATGGCGGAACTGTTCAAGGACGATCCGGCGTTTGCTGCCGAATACCTGAACCAGGTTCTTCAGGACGGCGAGCCAGCCGACTTGTTGGTGGCCCTGCGGCAAATGGCGCAGGCGCACGGTGGCGTGGAACCCTTGCCAAGGAAACAGAACTGAACGCCACGCAGCTCTATCGCACCCTGTCGCCCAAGGGCAACCCCGAACTGCGCAGCTTGTCGGCCGTGCTAAACGCGCTGGGCCTGCGGCTGGCGGTACAGCCAGCGCATCCGGTGGCAGGAGTAGTTTGATGGTCAGGCAGCGGCCCAGAGCATAACGCTGTGTGGGTTGTGACTCGACCCCATTTTTCTTGCTGGATTCGACGACATGGATTGCCGCGCTGCGCTCGCAATGACAGATCTTCGTCAGCCCTCCATCCCGCGTTTCAACCGCCACTGCATCACCAGCGCATAAATGGCCGGGATCACGGCCAGCGTCAGCACCGTGCTGGAAACCATGCCGCCGACCATGGGGCGGCGATGCGGCTCATGACCTCCGAGCCGGTGCCCCACATGATGGGCAGTACAAGTTCCTGTGGCAGTTTTCGTTTCAATGCGATAAACTGACCGCAATGAACACCGTATTTACTTCCATCGAATCAGAGTTCACATCGGCCGAGCAGGAATTAGCCTACGACCGTTGGTTACGCGAGAAAGTCGAAGCGTCTCTGGTCAAGGCGGATGACCCCAACTCGCCCCGCTATAGCACCGACGAAGTCATGCGCCGCATGAATGCCATTGTTCAGGCAGCGCAGGCAAAGCATGCTGCAAGTCGTCTGGCTTGACACTGCCGTCGCCGATCTCGCGACGATTACCGCGTACATTGCTGATCGCAACCCGACTGCGGCCCTCAAGCTCAATGCACGTTTGCAAGAAGACGCGGATTTGCTGGGCGAACTACCTGCCGTTTATCGTCGTGGGCCAGTTCCTGGCACGCGCCAATTTGTCAGCCATCCGAACTACATCCTGATATATCGCGTGACCACGGTTGCGGTTGAAATTCTCAACGTGGTTCACTCTCGACAACAGTACCCCTGAATGTGGCAGAGCGAAAAACGAGGTCAGAGCACATGCCCGCTGCGCGGCCAGTGATCCGACCCCATTTTTCTTGCGGCGCTCGTTACCGCTCCATCCCCCGCTTCAAGCGCCACTGCATCACCAGCGCATAGATCGCAGGAATCACGGCCAGGGTCAGGACCGTAGAAGAGATCATTCCCCCGACCATGGGCGCGGCGATGCGGCTCATCACTTCGGAGCCGGTGCCAGTTCCCCACATGATGGGCA
>CAZZLB010000264.1:0-4760 GCA_964654655.1 uncultured Rhodoferax sp.
GTCGGCACCTCTGAGTGGACAGATAGTCTACCGGGCAATTTACGCTCCGAGTTATCCAACGGTTGTGTCAAGGAGTGTAGTCTCTACGTCGTATTACTACACAGCGTCTGCTGGTTATTCAGATCTGTTGAACTCGGATCTGTTTCAGTCTAGTTATTCCCTTCTCTACCCCAGCACGGTGCCACAACAACTATTTCTCACAGTCAGAGATATCAACAACAATGGAGATGCAGACGTAGCGGTGGTCTATACGGGATCATATGGTCTAACAACGACTGAAGTAAGTCTGTCGGCCCCCATAACTAACCGTGTATATTACTTGGCCGTGAAGGCATGAACGGGATAACAGAAGATGACGTATGACTTCAGAGCAAACCAAGTTCGTCTAAACAGGATCATCTCTTCTGGCTCCATCCCGATCATCATTTACGCCTCATCGAGCGCAACAAACCTCCAAGGTGGAACGACCTTTTCGATCTCAAGCATTGGCAGCGATGTATTCCTATATGTCTCTGGGAGCACAACAACAGCCAAGACTGTTTTTGGTGGAAGCGTTGTTGTATCTGGAAGCCTGTCAGCTTCGCAACTGACCGGATCTCTCCAGAACGTTGCACCGAACATACCGTATCTTGTCCCTGGTGCGAACATAACAATCATCACCAGCAGCATTGGACAAATAACGATCGCTGCTACTGTGCCTGCTTCAACAGGTTCCGCTGGTGAGGTCAGCGCTTCCTACATTCTCTTGTCAGCAACCGGTTCTCTTCCAAATGAGCGTGTTCTCGTCGCTGGGAACGATATCAGACTAACAGATAGTGGCCCAGGTTCCACAGTTGCCGTGGCAACAGCTATCTGGACTGAACAGACACCATCAACAGCAACCACAACTGCTTCACTCGGAATAAAGACAACAAATGTGCCAGCAAACGTTGATGTCTTTATCAACGGAACTGACACAACAGGGAACGGATCAAATCTTGTTCTCTATAACGATCTAACAGGTTTTGGTCTGCCAAGACTAACTCTGAGTAGCTCTTCTGGTTCTCTGGGAAGTCTTGTTGGTTATGACAACGATGTTGGAGGGCTTGTTGACGGTATAAACATTGATATCCCAGCAAGCAGAAACTTCGGCTTCCGTGTTGGTGGTGGAACAACTGCAACAACCGTAGATAGCTCTGGTAATCTCAACGTAAGGTATGGCAGTAATAGCACCGCTTACTTTGACACAGCAAACCAGATCCTAGGCCTAGGAAATACTCCATCGAACTTTGCTTCGACCTATACCTCTGCAACTAGACTGGTAGTCAAGGACTCGGATAGTTCTGGCACCAAATACCAAGTCTTCTTGTCCAATGAATATCCCGGCTCAAATCTGAAGTCAGGGATCGCATTCGCTTTTGGACCATCCAGCATATATGGCTCGCTTTATGCCAAGTCAGATACTTCCGGTTTCGAACGTAAGGGTCTGAACGTTTATGTTCCAACAGGAAACAGCTTTAGTTGGCTTTCTAACGCCTCTCACCTTGCTGAACTCACTGACACTGCCAACCTTACCGTATCGGGCTCTGTAAAGGCGTATACGGGCTTCTCGGGGTCGTTGAGATATCTCTCAGACGGAGCAACTCCATACCTCACTGGATCATCTGGTATAATCCTCAACTATAACAGCCTTGGGCAGTATGAGATAACATCTTCTGCGACAGGAAGCTCTGGTGTTGTATCGAGCTTGTTGGTTGTCAACGGAGATGGCACGAACAGGGGAAGTGGATCAGTTGCGCTGACACCGTTGATGACAGCAGGTACGATTGGTAAGTTCGATATCGAGGTGCTAGCTATAGACTTCAACACAACTACTGGAGCTAGTTGGAAATATACGGCAACCGCTCTCTGGCCTTCTGCCGGAAACTTCACCTTTCTTTCAGCAACTGAACTTTCTGTTGACTACGGGTCTCCTGCTGGTGGATATAACCCCGAAACTGATTGGGATGTAAACTTCAACAACCTAGGCCAGATCGAACTAACCGGATCTGCTCCGGTCAATGGCACATCCTTCTATGTCCAGATAACCAAGAAGATGGTGTCCGGATTCAACTCAATAATCGCCTGACTTATTCGATATTCCTTCCATATTTATAGCTGATCCACGCAAACACAAGGGATCGGGAGGAATACTCAAATGGCAGCACTTAAGAGGAAAACGCAACTGAACCTTAGTGGTTCACACCACGTTTTGGACGCCGACAGGGGCGACATCGGTGGAAGTTTATTGGTTTCTGGTTCGGTTTATACAGCAACCGGTTATACCGGTTCGCTTCACTGGGTTGATACCGCAGGGACCGTTCCGTTCATTACCGCAACAGGAATGACGGCAAACTACAATGCTCCAACAGGGCAGTGGCAGTTCAGCTACACAAATCCAACCGACTTGGATGCCGGATGGGTTTCGTACGTCGCAGGGATTACAACCAACTCTGGTTCAGCATACATCACAGGCTCACTCAGAGCTTCATCACTCTCCGCTTCAGCGGGAGCACAGATCACAGGGTCGTTGATCGCTCCACAAATTACTGGTTCGATCAAATTTGTTGATCTTAGCAGCACACCGTTCATTGTTGCTGGTCCAAACATCACAGCCAGCTATAATTCACTTGGCCAGTGGGCCATCAGTGCTAGCACCGTTGCCCCTGGTGGAGTTGATACAAACGTTCAGTTCAACCAAAACGGAACATTTGCTGGTTCTTCAAATCTTACATTTACTTCCGGAACACTCGGTGTCAATACCATCAGCGGTTCAAACACAACAGACACCCTAGTTGGTGCCGTCGGGCCAAACCTTCTCGTAAACTCACCTGTTGTTTTGACAAAATCCATTGCGGTATTCGATGGCATAAATGCCACTTCCGGTTTCGGCGGCGTCGTTATGCAGCAAGGTGGTGGTGTTTACGTCTCTTCCGGAGCTTTCGGTGGCAATTCACAGTTCAGTGTTGCTCCGTCTGCAACGGCAGGCCAAGTCGATGTAAGCATGACCACACCAAGCCTCTTGGTGAATGGCATCAATATCGTGCCGATCTATACTCACGCAACAACCTCAGTTGCTGCACCAAGCACGCTTCTAAGCAGCAGCATTCTTACTGCTGGCCTCCCAGCAAACGGTGTGGGCAAGTTCGATCTAAACGTTCTTGCAGCCGACAGCGGCGCAGGTAACTTTGCTTCTTGGACCTTTGTCGTGACGATCACCAGTGTTGGAAGCTCTGCAAACGTGATCGGCGTGACGGAAGTTGACACGATCAGCACCGGAGCAGGAGCAGCTTCTTGGGACGTTGCAATCAACACGGATGGCACAGTTGGTGTCACCGGTTCAACAACCTCGACATATTGGTATGCTGCGCTTACCAAGAAGATGATCCTCTCTACAACCCCAGCAATCTCTTACTAGTAAATGAGACTATCGATATAGCTCATACTTATGAGCTATGACGATAGCCCGTGAACGAAGACCCCTCGAAGTCAATCTCGACATAGCCAACAGCAACATCCTGCCAACAACGGCCAGTGCCGTTGGCATTGATTTGAACACGGGCAAACAGGTATACTTCAATACCAGCTCCCTGTCTTGGCAAAACCAAACTCAGTTTGTAGGTTCAGCCAGCTATGCCTCGTTCACAAGTTTGGCTGCTGGGCCTGGTATATCCATAGGATCTAACCAAGCTATCTCTGCTTCACTCTTAGCTGGAACGAACGTCACGATCAATCAAATTGGCAACAGTTATGCAATATCTAGTTCTGCCACCGCTTCTGCTGTTGGTTTTGTTGCTGGCCCTGTTGGATCAAGTGCTTCGTATACCGGTGTCAATGCCATCGCTTCTGCGATAACAGCAGCGTCAAGTGCTATCGGGGCAGGCACTATACCATCTGCTGTCATTCAAGTGCTCCCAGGCACGTACTCCGGAAGCTTCAACGTCTCGAACAACATATCTGTTGTTGCTCTTGGTGGCCTCGGCACCACAACGATCACAGGTTCATTCAAGATCACAGCAACAACTGGATATACCAACCTTCAAGGTCTCCTGTGTTATGGCACTGTCATAGCTTCTGCAAGTTTGGCTAGTATCACCGCATCAGCCACGGTTGTCGTTGACAGCACATACGTCGTCTCTACAGATGCAACGTATCCAGCACTCGGGAGCTTGAATGAAGGTTACACCTTCATTTTGAAGCACGGATATTTCTCTGGCACAAGCACCCCTGGATTTGCATCCATCGGCAACGTTATCGTTCAGGCACAGAACTGCACGTTCGAAGGTTCAACAGCCTTGGATTATTCTGGGAATGGTGAATTCAACAGTTGTAAGTTCAACAACATCTTCGTGACGTCAGGGAACTCGCTGACAACCCTGACAGACAGCACATTCCAACTTCCAGCTTCCCCCGTGCAGGGTTATGCGATCAGACAGCAAGCTCTTGGTGCGAATACCAACGTCAAGGGCTATATCAATATCTCGAATCTTAGTTCAACGGGATCACTCACGAACGGTCAAGGCACGATCAAGGCTGACTCCGGGGTGCATCTAGGTTCGTATGCAACCGGGCACTACCCAGTTATCACTTCGTATGACGGTGCGATGTTGTATGACACCACTGTTGATATGATGTATATGTTTGCAAACGCAGCTTGGACGCTGATGAGTGGAAGTACATCGATCACCAACAACAACATATACAATACCTACATTACATCGTCAGCAACCGGTTCGGCTGGT
>CAZZLB010000265.1:0-4755 GCA_964654655.1 uncultured Rhodoferax sp.
TAAGGCGAGCGCCTCCAAACAACGCCTCTTGTGCGACTCGCCGCATCCCGGAGCAATCCGCACGCTGCCCAGGCGCAGGCCGTAGTCCAGACCCTGCTTCTCGGCTTGCAGCACCCAGGCGCACAGGCGCGACAGCTGTTGCTCCGGGTCGGCTGTGCCACTGTGTTCCCGCTCCAGCCATAACTCGGTGTGCTGGACTTGTTGAGCGTCACGGCTGACAAGCTGCTCTGCTTTGGCGAACTTTTTCCAGACGACGAGTTTCAAAGGGTCACCACGCCGATAGGCGCGCACACCGTCGTACTCTCCACTGCTTGAAAGACGCGTGCCTGGTGCACCGTCGGTGTGGGGTTGCCCGGTGGGAAGCGGTGGCGGGAAAGCTTCTGGCTGCGGGTACACCAGTACCTGCGCGGCGGGGCGCCAGACCGTCCAGACACGAAAGGTACCCAGCGGAAAACGGGTTTCCGCGCTCAGCGTCGGCACGCGGTGCAGACCGCGGCGCGGGGGTTTGAAAGCGACGTGGACCGTGCTGCTGCCCTGGGCAGGCAGGTCAACCCAGAGCCAGTGACCCGAGCCCAAGACCGACAGACCAATGCCGTAGCGCGTCGACCGACGACGACTTTGCAGGTAGATGCCGATGGGCGCGCTGGAACCGGCAAACTGGGGCGCCGGTGCGACCAGATTCATGCTGAGGCCGCGCAGGGTGCCGTGCCCCACATGCATGGCGACGACGGCGCTGCCGGCCAGCAGGAAGGTCAGCAGGTAGCCCAGGTTCAGCTGGTAGTTGATGGACGTCAGCAGAAGCAGCAGCAAGGTCGCAGCCAGCATCAGGCCGGGACCCGTGGGCAGAATGTAGACGTTGCGCTGGGTCAGGATCATGCTGTCACGCAGCGGCAAGCGCTGCTCCAGCCATCGCCCAAACCAGGTCACGGCAGCGCTACCGCATCGAGCATGGCGAGCACCTGTTCCACCGGGCCACGGGCTGCATCACCCACTGGAATCAGACGGTGCGCCACAGTCTGCGCCAGGATGGCCTGCACATCGTCCGGAGCCACATAATCGCGATCGGACAAAAGTGCCTGCGCTTTGGCCGCCCGCAGCACCGCCATGCCGGCGCGCGGACTCAAGCCCTTGACAAACCACTGGCCATTGCGGGTGGCAGCGATCAGGTCCTGCACGTAGTCCAGCAGCGGTTCGGCGGCGTGAATCGTCAGCACACTGTGCTGCAAGGCCTGCAACTCGGCGCCAGTGAGCAGACTGGGCAGCGTGTCTGCCAGGTCGCGCCGGTTCCGACCCGCCAGCAGGTCGCGCTCGGCGCTGCGGTCCGGGTAGCCCAGCGAGATGCGCATCAGGAAGCGATCCAGCTGCGACTCCGGCAAGGCGTAGGTACCGACCTGATCAAGTGGATTTTGCGTTGCGATGACAAAGAACGGCGAAGGCAGGGCGCGTGTCTGGCCATCCACGCTGACCTGCTTTTCTTCCATTGCTTCGAGCAGGGCGCTCTGCGTCTTGGGACTGGCGCGATTGATCTCGTCGGCCAGCAGCACCTGCGTGAACAGCGGGCCAGGCTGAAAGACAAAAGACTCCTTGGCACGCTCGTAAACGCTGACACCCGCGAGATCGCTGGGCATCAGATCGGCCGTGAACTGGACGCGGGAAAACTGCAATCCCAGCGTGCGGGCGAGTGCGTGGGCCAGGGTGGTTTTCCCCACACCGGGCACGTCCTCGATGAGCAAGTGCCCCCCAGCCAGCAGGCAGGCCAGGCAATCCCGCGTCTGTGCCGACTTGCCGACGATCACCGTGTTAAGCTGATCGACCAGTGACTTCAATTTTTGTTGTGCATTCATGATGCGCACCTTACCAAAAAATTCTAGAGACGAAAGCACATTGTGACCATGACCGGATACTTTACTCACCCTGATTGCTGGAAACATGAAATGGGGCCAGGGCATCCTGAATGCCCCGAGCGGCTCGACGCCATTGAAGATCGCCTGTTGATTTCGGGCCTGGATATTGCCTTGCATCGACGACAGGCGCCGCTGGCATCGCTGGCCGACATCGAACTCGCGCATGGTCGCATGTATGTCGCTGCGTTGCGCGGATTGAGTGATCGCCTGCGGGAGGAAATTGAGGCAGGCGGCCCAAGCCACTCGCAGATTGATCCCGACACATCGATCAACGTCAACACCTGGGATGCCGCACTGCGTTCGGCCGGCGCCGCTCTGGCCGCCACCGACGCCGTGCTGGCAGGCGAAATGGAGACAGCGTTCTGCTCTGTGCGGCCACCGGGACACCATGCCTGTCGCGACAAGGCCATGGGTTTCTGTTTTTTCAACAACGTGGCGATCGCCGCCAAATACGCGCTGGAGCGCCACGGCTTGAAGCGGGTGGCGATTGTCGATTTTGACGTGCACCACGGCAATGGGACGGAAGACATCGTGGCGGGTGACCAGCGCATCCTGATGGTGAGCTTTTTCCAGCATCCGTTTTATCCGACAGACTGGGCGCACAGCGGAGCCAGCAATCTGGTCAACCTGCCGGTTCCAGCCTATACCAAAGGCATGGATGTGCGCGAACTGATCGAAAGTGCCTGGATACCTCGGCTGGAGGAATTTGCGCCGGAGATGATATTCGTCAGTGCCGGTTTTGATGCGCACCGCGAAGACGATATGGGCCAGATGGGCCTGGTCGAGCAGGACTACGCCTGGATCACGCACCGCGTCAAGGACGTTGCCAGACGCCACGCCAAGGGACGCATCGTGTCTTGCCTCGAAGGGGGCTATGCGATGAGTGCGCTGGGCCGCAGCGTGGAGGCGCACCTGAGGGTTTTGGCCGATGTCTGACCCGCGCATCACGGACCTGGAAAGCTGGATTGCAGCGCTGACCAGGACGTCCGCGCTGCTCGAATTGACGGCAGTGGCCCTGTGTGCCGTGACGGCATGGGCGCTCGCCGCGATGGTCGGACGGGCGCTGGGTTCGCGCGACAGGCGTTCCATCCTGTTTGGCGACAAGATCGTCGATGGTGTGCTGTTTCCGATGCTCCTGCTGTTGCTGGCCTATCTGGGGCGCTTTCTCTTGCAGCACAGCTTGCCCTTGGCGGTATTCAAGATTGCGATTCCCGTGCTGATTGCACTGCTCTTCATTCGCCTGGGTGTCAAGGTCTTGCAGGCAGCGTTCCAGCAGACGCCGGTGGTGCGGTTGCTGGAGCGAAGCATTTCATGGCTGGCCTGGCTGGCGATGGTACTGTGGGTCAGTGGCCTGCTGCCCGTAGTGCTCGAGGAGCTTGACCAGATCAGCTGGAAGGTGGGTGGCTCCGCCATGTCGGTGCGCACCATGATTGAGGGTGTGCTGACAGCGGGCGGCGTGCTGATCGTCACGCTGTGGATTTCGTCGGGTATCGAGTCGCGACTGCTTCGCTCTGCCACTGGCGGCGAACTGTCCCTGCGCAAGGCCATGAGCAACGCGACCCGTGCCTTGCTGATGTTTGTCGGATTGTTGGTGGCGTTGTCGGCGGTCGGCATCAACCTGTCGGCCTTGTCGGTACTCGGCGGTGCGATTGGCGTGGGAGTCGGTTTTGGTTTGCAGAAGCTCGCTGCCAACTATGTAAGTGGTTTTGTCATCCTGGCGGAGCGAAGCATGCGGATCGGTGACAACGTGCGGGTGGATGGTTTTGAGGGCCGCATTACCCAGATCAATGCACGCTACACGGTGATCCGCTCTCTGGTTGGGCGCGAGGCCATTGTGCCCAATGAGATGCTGATCACCAGTCGCGTGGAAAACCTGTCGCTGGCAGATCCGCAGGTCTGGCAATTCACCACGGTGACCGTGGGTTACGACAGCGATGTCGATCTGGTGATACGGCTGCTCAAAGAAGCGACATTGAAGCATGCGCGGGTATTGCGCAGCCCGGAGCCCTCGGTGTCGCTCTCTTCCTTTGGCAGTGACGGGCTGGAGTTCACCGTGGGTTACTGGATAACCGACCCGGAGAACGGCAGCCTGAATCTGAAGTCCCTGATCAACCTCGATATTCTCCAGGCGCTGCGCCACCACGCTATCGAGATCCCGTTTCCGCAGCGGGTGGTTCACACGCGCAGCACTCCGGCCGGCGGTTAGAATCCATGTTGACGTGCACGTCAATCATGAAGACGTGCACAGCCAGCAAACTCAACGAATTTTCAACAACTCTGGAGTGCAAGCCATGAAAGTCCTTGTCGCAGTCAAACGCGTGGTGGACTACAACGTGAAGGTCCGCGTCAAGTCGGACAACACCGGTGTAGACATCGCCAACGTCAAGATGAGCATGAACCCCTTTGACGAAATCGCCGTCGAAGAAGCGGTTCGCCTGAAAGAGAAGGGCGTCGCCACCGAAGTCATCGCCGTCTCCTGCGGCGTGACCCAGTGCCAGGAAACCCTGCGCACCGCCATGGCCATAGGCGCTGACCGAGCCATTCTGGTCGAAACTGCCAGCGAACTGCAACCATTGGCCGTGGCCAAGCTGCTCAAAGCCCTGATTGACAAAGAACAACCCGGCCTCGTCATTCTGGGTAAACAGGCCATTGACGATGACTGCAACCAGACCGGCCAGATGCTCGCCGCCCTCGCAGACCTGCCCCAAGCCACTTTCGCCAGTAAAGTTGAAGCCGCTGACGGCAAACTCAAAGTGACCCGCGAAATCGATGGCGGCCTGGAGACCCTCTCGGTCAGCCTGCCTGCCATCATCACCGCTGACTTGCGCCTGAACGAGCCGCGTTATGTGAC
>CAZZLB010000266.1:0-2519 GCA_964654655.1 uncultured Rhodoferax sp.
GGTAGAGCGTCATCAGGGGCTCAAAATTCATCCCTTCGGGCACGGCGGAGCGTATGCGCTCGCGGTAGGCCAGCGCTGCGGCGCTGGTCGTCACCGGCGGACGCAGATTGGGCATGATGATCGCGCGGGCGAACTGCGCTGCGGTGTGCGGCACCACTGCGCGCAAGGCGTCGCCATCGCGCACATGCAAATGCCAGTCGTCGGGTTGGGTCAGGGTGATCGTTTGCGTCATGGTCGATATTGTCCCTGTTGCTCAAGCGCCCAGCGTGTGCCAGGCACGTACCTGAACACCCTGCACCGAATAGCTGTCTTGCCCGCCATAAACCAGCACCGGGTCCGCAGCCAGTGCACCGGCATATCGTTGCCAACGCTGACAGGCTCTTACCCAGTCCGTCGCAAAAGTGGCACCCGACTTGATTTCCACGGCATGCAGCTTGCCGGCATGTTCAAACACCAGATCCACTTCCACACCATGGTTGTCGCGCCAGAAGTAAATATCGGCTGGCAGCGCCTGATTGAAGCGATGCTTGAGTGTCTCGCTCACCACCCACGATTCGAATACCGCACCGCGCAGGGCATGGGTGGCTAGCGTTTGCGGACTGTCAATGCGCAGCAGATGGCACAACAGACCGGTATCCAGAAAATACAGCTTGGGCATCTTCACCAGACGCTTGCCAAAATTCTGGTGATAGGGTTGCAACAGGTAAACCACATAGCTGGCTTCAAGCACAGTCAACCAACTGCGCGCTGTTGTATGACTGATACCGCAATCCGCTGCCAGCGCCGACAGGTTGAGCAGTTGCCCGGTACGCGCTGCACACATCAGCACGAAGCGCTGAAACAAGGAAAGCTTGGAAACCTCCAGCACCTGGCGCACATCGCGTTCAATGTAGGTACTGGCGTAGGCGCTCAACCACTGTGCCGGTTGTTCAAGCTGGCGTCGCTGATCAAACAGCGCCGGGTAGCCGCCCATCCACACGGTTTGCTCCAACGTCCTGGCGTTCATGCCAGCGACGGTCAACTCCGCCAGCGAGAGCGGCAGCAACTGCAACAAACCGACCCGGCCGGCAAGCGACTGCGTGATGTTGTCAAGCAGGCCAAACTGCTGTGAGCCAGTGATCACAAACTCACCCATCCGGGCGCGCTCGTCGACCACGCCTTGCAGATATGAAAACACCTCCGGGCAACGGTGCACTTCATCAAGGACAGCGCCGCTCGGCAAGAGGGCAAAAAACTGCCTCGGATCGGCTACCAGGCGTTGACGAATTTCAGGATCTTCAAGCGAGAAGTAAGGCTTGTCAGGAAACGCCTGTCGGGCCAGCGTGGTTTTGCCGGATTGACGCGGGCCGGTCAGGGCAACTATCGGAAATCCCTTGCTCATCTGAACAAGCAATTGCGAACTTTGGCGGCGTATCATTTGTACAACTTGCATTTATGAGATTCATATTGTACAGATCAAGCCCGATCACGACTGACTTTCCGGCCTTCTGGCGGATAGCTGGGATCGGTATAGCCTGGTGTGGACGGATGGCCTGGCTTGACCAGGCTATCCACCAGCGCCTCATCCTCCGGCGTGAACACATAGTCCAGCGCCGGAGCATAGTGCTGCCACTGCGCCAGCGTGCGTGGGCCGGCAATGAGCGAACTCACCACACGGTTGGCCAGCACCCAGGCGCAGGCAAACTGCGCCAGACTGACGCCCCGAGCCTGGGCGTGCGTCTGGAGTTGCTGCGCGATCAGCAGCGACTCTGCACGAAACTCCGTCTCGGCAAAACGCGGATCGGCGCGCCCGCCGCGGCTGTCCGGGTCCGGCGTCTGACCAGGCAGGTACTTGCCGGTGAGCACGCCACGCGCGATCGGACTGTAGGGCGCCACACCAATGCCGTAATGTTCGCAGGCCGGCAAGACTTCGAATTCAGGCAGGCGGTTGAGCAGGTTGTAGTAAGGCTGGCACACCACCGGGCCCGGCATGCCCAGCTCTCCCGCAAGACGCACCAGTTCAGCGATGCGCCAGCCGCGAAAGTTGGAGATTCCCCAGTAACGGATCTGGCCGGCGCGCAGCATGGCGTCGAGCGCGCGCAGCGGCTCCTCCAGATTCATGCCGGTAAAGTCCCGATGCAAATAAAGAATGTCCAGGTAATCGGTTTGCAGGCGCGCCAGTGAGGTTGCGACCTCGCGCAGCATCCAGCTGTGCGAATAGCGACCTTCGTTGACTCGCTCCGACATACTGTTGCCCATCTTGCTCGCCAGCACCCAATCCTGGCGCTGGCCCTTGATCAGTTCTCCCACCATGGTTTCCGATGCGCCCCGCGAATAGACGTCGGCGGTATCGATGAAATTGACGCCCTGCGCGTGCGCATCAGCCACGATGGCGGCAGCCTCCACGCGACCGGTCTGGTCGCCAAACATCATGGTGCCCAGGCACAGGGCGGAGACTTTGAGCTGGCTGCGGCCAAGGGAGCGGTATTGCATAGGCTGCAGTCTATGCCATAGGCGACCATAAACCCCTGGCACGCCGG
>CAZZLB010000266.1:2619-4744 GCA_964654655.1 uncultured Rhodoferax sp.
TATTGCATAGGCTGCAGTCTATGCCATAGGCGACCATAAACCCCTGGCACGCCGGCGCACTGCTCGGTTTCATTCTGGAAGAAATCGGTCCCGTCATATACAACAAGGCCGTCACCGACGTGCAGGAGCGCTTGCAGTCACGCATCATGGAAGTCGACATCGAAATCCATGAAGACGAGTTTCAGTACTGGCGCAAGTTTGACCAGTTGCGAAAGCGCAAGTAGCTGGCGTAACTATTTGGACTGCGGCTTGCAGATAGGTAGTTTAAAAACTACAATTGGCCATGATCGAGTTGCGTCGATATCAGCTTGAAGACCAAAGTACACCTGTCACCGATTGGTTGGGCCGGTTGCGGGACACTCGAGCTCGGGCGCAAATCGAGGTTCGGTTGCGTCGCGTGTCGGCAGGCAACTTCGGCAATTGCAAATCGGTCGGTGAAGGCGTGTCAGAACTGAAGGTGGACATTGGAACGGGATACCGCGTTTATTTCGGAAGGCACGGCCAAACGCTGGTTATTCTGCTGTGCGGCGGCGACAAAGGATCGCAGCAGACCGACATTGCGCAAGCGAAGTCCTATTGGACAGACTGGAAACGGAGAAATTCATGAAACGTGCGTCTACTGGTTCAGTGTCCCACACCGACGAAACAATTAAGGAATTGCGTGCTGACCGACAATTTGCGATTGAGTACCTGAAGGCAGCACTGGAAGAACTTGACGACCCAGACAACCGCGCCGCGGGCCTGCTGGCCCTGCGCGATGTGGCGGAGGCTTACGGCGGATTGGGCATGGTCGCTGCGCAGGCAGGAATCAGCCGGGAAGCGCTCTACCGTTCTCTGTCCGCAAAGGGCAATCCAACCTTGAAGACGCTGCTGGCAGTGCTGAAGTCTGTCGGAATGCGGCTATCGGTCGAACCAGAAGTTCCTGTTCATGCGTAAATTGATTTGGCTGGCAGCTACTCCAGCATCATGAAGAAGAAACGAAATATTTTTGCCGAGTTGACAGAAGGCTTTGACGCACTGAAATTGCAGCGGCAAGGCAAGGGTTCGTTGCCATTAAGAGTGGTGAATATCTTTCCCTCCTGTCAGACCAATACATTACGACATTTGTCCGGCAAGCCGCCCGAATATGACGAGCATGTCGACCTGTGCGCAGAGTTGCCACCCGTCGCCTAAACACCAACTTGTTGCGTGATACCACTGGGCCACCCGCAGAGATTGGGGTATGGGTGCACGCCGATTTCTGGGCATTTGACAGTATGAGGCGGGCACCCATGCCCCAATCTCTGCCACCAAATTCAGCGACCACAGTCACTCCGACGACTGCTGCAGTGCCCACATCTCCGCATACCTCCCACCTGCCGCCAGCAGTTCCGCATGCGAGCCGCGTTCGATGATCCGACCGGCCTCCATCACCAGAATCTCGTGCGCATCGACCACGGTGGAGAGGCGGTGCGCGATCACCAGCGTGGTCTTGTTTTGGGCGACGCTTTGCAGCTCGGCCTGAATCGCGCGCTCGTTGGCGCTGTCCAGCGCTGAGGTGGCTTCGTCGAAGATCAGCACCGGCGGGTTCTTCAGCAGCGTGCGGGCGATGGCGACGCGCTGCTTTTCGCCGCCGGAGAGTTTCAAGCCGCGCTCGCCTACCATGGTGTCGTAGCCCTTGGGCGTGGCGCTGATGAAGCTGTGGATGTGCGCTGAGCTGGCGGCGTCGATCACCTGCTCGCGCGTGGCGCCGGGCTGGCCGTAAGCAATGTTGTATTCCACCGTGTCGTTGAACAGCACGGTGTCTTGCGGCACGATGCCGATGGCCTGGCGCACACTGGCTTGCGTGACCTGCTTGATGTCCTGCCCGGCGATCAGGATCTGGCCCTGCTGCACGTCGTAAAAGCGGAACATGAGCCGCGCCAGCGTGGACTTGCCGCAGCCTGATGGCCCAACCACAGCCGCCGTCTTGCCGGCCGGTATCTCGAAGCTGATGTCGTGCAGGATGGGACGCGCCGGGTCGTAGGCAAAGCTGACATTTTTGAACGTCACGCTCGCATTGCCTTGATTCGGGGACATGGATTGCGGATCAAGTCCGCAATGACATCCGTCGCTCAGCGCCAGGGCCTTCGCGCCCGGCACGTCG
>CAZZLB010000267.1:0-4742 GCA_964654655.1 uncultured Rhodoferax sp.
CGCTTGCTGGAGGAGATCCCGAACAAGGTGCGCGATGTGCTGGGCATCATGGTGGCCGTCAATCTGCTGCAGGAGGGTGGCAAGGAGCTGCTGGAGATTCGCGTCGATCCCTACCCCAGCCCGGTGAGCTACAAGGGCGAATACCATTACCGCAGCGGCAGCACCAAGCAGGAGTTGAAGGGTGCGGCGCTGTCGCACTTTTTGCTAAAAAAGCAGGGACTGCACTGGGACGGT
The DNA here is from genome assembly GCA_964654655.1 of uncultured Rhodoferax sp. Lineage (GTDB taxonomy): Bacteria > Pseudomonadota > Gammaproteobacteria > Burkholderiales > Burkholderiaceae_C > Rhodoferax. The sequence continues at coordinate 235 of CAZZLB010000267.1, forward strand.
GTGCCGGTGCCTTTTGTGGGCGTGGCCAATCTGGATAGCCGGGTGCTGGGTCAGTTTCGCGCGCTCGGGGCCAAGAGCCAGCGCCTGTCTGCCGAGATGCTGCAAGAGTCCGACGCTTCACTGCTGGAAAAGCTGCATCTGCTGGAGCGGGACTATTTAAAGCGTGCCGCTGTGCTGCTGTTTCACGCCGACCCGGAACGTTATGTTGGTGGGGCCTACGTGAAGATGGGGTTTTTCGAAAGCAATGTGGATTTGCGCCACCAGGATGAGGTGCATGGCGACATCCTTTCGCAGGTGGGCAAGGCCATTGACACCCTGAAAGCCAAGTACCTGAAGGCCTGGATTTCCTATGAGGGATTGCAACGCATAGAGACCTATCCGGTGCCAGAACCGGCATTGCGCGAAGCCCTGCTCAACGCTGTCGTCCACAAGGACTACGCCAGCGCGATTCCTATCCAGATCAGCGTCTATCCCGACAAGCTGATGATCTGGAATCCGGGGCAGCTGCCGCCACAGTGGACGGTGGAGCGGCTACTAATGAAACATGCCTCGGCACCCTTCAACCCGGATGTGGCCAGCGCCTTTTTCCGTGTGGGCATGATCGAGTCGTGGGGGCGCGGCATCGAGCGTATGGTCGAGACTTGCCGCCAGGCGGGCTTGGCCGACCCTGTGTTTCTGGCCGAGACCTCCGGGTTTTGGGTGACGTTTGCGTTTGCACCTGCGTCGGTGAAAACTTCGGTAGAAACTTCGGTGAAAACTTCGGTGAAAACTTCGGTCGTCATGTTGGAGTTGCTGCGCCAGAACCCCGAGATGACGCTGGCCGAGGTGGCGACTGAAGTCGGGCTTTCGGTGCGGGCCGTTGAGATGGCCAGCGCCAAACTCGTCAAGGCAGGCAAGCTGCGACATATCGGTCCGCAAAAAGGCGGCCACTGGGAGGTGATGTAGTGACCATGAACAGCGCAGCCCGCTCCGAACGCAAGACGCAGAACCGCGTCATCGCGCTGTTCACCGACCCGGCGCGTCCCGACTCCCTGGGTTACCGAAACCTCGGCGAATGGAACAAGCGGGAGAACAACCGCCCGATAGAGGCCGCACTGCTGCGCGACAACCTTGCTGCGCGGGGCTACAGCGCAGCGCAGATTAGCGCCGCCTTGCAGAAACTGGAGACCGCCGCCGACGCCACTGGCATCACGCTGTACCAGGCCAATTTGCGCACCTACCAGTTGTTGCGCTACGGTGTGCCGGTGCAGACTGGCGCCGGGCAGGCGCACCAGAGCGTGCATCTGATCGACTGGGACAAGCCCGAGGCCAACGACTTTGCGCTGGCCGAGGAGGTGACGCTGCGCGGAGGCTACGAGCGCCGGCCCGACATCGTGCTTTATATCAACGGCATCGCCATTGCGGTGATTGAACTCAAGCGCAGCTCGGTGGAAGTGGCCGATGGCGTGCGCCAACTCATAACGAATCAGGAAGAGATTTTCAACAAGGGCTTTTTCAGCACGGTGCAGCTCGTGCTGGCGGGCAGCGATGCGCAGGGGCTGCGCTATGGCACGACCGGCACGCCCGAGCAGTTTTTTGTCGAGTGGAAGGATGCAACGCCGATAGGCGCCGGGCAAACACCTGCTGCCGGGGCGCTACTGGACAGGCCGCTGGCGCAACTTTGCAGCAAGGCACGGCTGCTCGATTTGGTGCGCAACTTCATCATCTTTGACGCCGGGCAAAAGAAGGTGCCGCGCCCGCACCAATACGCCGGTGTCAAGGCGGCGCAGGAGCGCATTGCCAGACGCGAGGGCGGCGTGATCTGGCACACCCAGGGCAGCGGCAAGAGCATCCTGATGGTGCTGCTTGCCAAGTGGTTGCTGGAGCATGACCCCGAGGCACGCATTCTGGTCATTACCGACCGCGACGAGCTGGACAAACAAATCGTTGGCGTGATGCGCAATGCGGGCGTGATCGGCGAGAGTTCGCCTTCGCCCCGCATCACTTCGCGGGCCGACTTTGTGAGCAAGCTGGGGGCGACCACCACGCGCCTGATGTGCGCGCTGATTCACAAGTTCGACGTGGCCGATTTGAAGGGTCCAGCCCCTGCGGTGCATGGCCGCTTCTATGTGTTCGTGGACGAGTGTCACCGCACCCAGGGCGGCGACATGAACAAGCAGATGAAGCGCTGGCTCGAAGGCGCGATCTTCATCGGTTTTACCGGCACACCGCTGCTGCGCCGCGACAGGCTGATGACGCGCGATGTTTTTGGCACCTACATCCACACCTACAAGTTCCATCAGGCGGTGGCCGACAAGGTAATTCTTGACCTCAAGTACGAGGCGCGCGATGTGCCGGAGCGGCTGACCTCGCAGAAGAAAATTGACGAATGGTTTGAGCAGAAAACAAAAAACCTGAACAACTTCCAGAAAGCCCTGGTGCGCAAACGCTGGGCGACGATGGAGGAGCTGATGAGTGCCGCCGGGCGCAAGCGCGAGATCATTGCCGACATCATCGGCGACTTCGCCCTGAAACCGCGCCTGAACAACGACCGGGGCACGGCGATCCTGGTGGCGGCATCGATCTACGATGCCTGCCATTACTTCCGGTTGTTTCAGGCCACGAGCTTCGGCCCCTGCTGCGGCATCATCACCTCGTTTGAGCCCAACCACAACGCGATCTCGCGCGAGCCGGCCAACAGCGATGAGCGCTACAAGTTCGACACCTACACGCAGCATGTGTTGAAGGACTTTCCGACAACCGAGAAGTACGAGACCGAGATGAAGCGCCGCTTCATCGAGGAGCCGGCGAACCTGAAGCTTCTGATCGTGGTGAGCAAGCTGCTGACCGGCTTTGATGCGCCGAGTTGCACCTACATCTACCTCGACAACGAACTGCGCGACCACAACCTGTTCCAGGCCATCTGCCGCACCAACCGACTCGACGGCGACGACAAGGACTACGGTCACATCGTCGATTTCAAGAAGCTTTTTGGCGACGTGCAGCAGGCCATCGCGGTGTACAGCTCCGACGAGCTGGACATCGACCAGGGCAGCGGCGGCGACAACAACGTCCACCTTAAGAACTGGCTGGAAGAGGGCAAGAAGCAACTCGACCAAGCCAGAGAGGCGCTCGGCTACCTGTGCCAGCCGGTGCCCTTGCCGCGCGAAGTGGAACAGTACCTGCATTACTTCTGCGGCGATGCGGCCAATGCGAATGCCTTGCTTGAGACCGAGGCGCTGCGCGTGTCGTTCTACAAGGCGGTGGCGATCTTTGCACGCGCCTACGCTGACCTGGCTCAGAACCTGACCGAGGCGGGGTATTCCGACGCGCAAGCCGCCGCGCTGCAAAAAGAGGTGGAGTTCTACGCCGAGATTCGCTCGGCGATCAAGAAGCACTCGGGCGAGGAGCTCGACATCAAGCCCTTCGAGGCCGACATGCGCCACCTCCTCAACACCTACATCCAGGCCGATCCGGCGGCGGATCTGGGTGAGCTTGGTGAGATGTCATTGACCGAGCTCATCATCAAGACCGGCATCCACGACGCCATCGCCAGGAAGCTTAACGAGAAAGGCAAGCTCTCGAAGAACGCCATTGCCGAAGGGATCATCAACAACGTGCGCAAGACCATCATCCGCGAGCAGCTCACCGACCCGAGGTTCTACGCGCAGATGTCCAAGCTGCTCGATGACCTGATCAAGCAGAGCCGCACCGACGCGCTAGCGTACGAAGCGTTCCTGCGCCAGGCCGAGGATTTGGTGAAGCGACTGGCGGCGAAACAGCCCGAAGAAGGTGTTCCATCGGTGCTGCACGGAAAGCGCGAGGCCACCGTGATCTACAACAATCTGGAAGGCCTGCCCCGAGGCAAGTTTCAGTATCCGGACCGTGATGAAGACAAGGCGCTGTTGGCGATTCGACTGGACAGCGTGGTGCGTGAAAATTCACCTGCTGGCTGGAAAGGCGACCAGGCGCGGGAGGCGCAGGTGCTCAATGCCCTGTTCCCGGTGCTCGACCGTGATCGAGAGGCGACAAGCGCCCTTTTTGAGATCATCAAGAATCAGTCGGGGTATCTGTGACCGAGAAAATTGTGCTCGGCGATGTGAGCATCGCCGTCACGCGCAAGGCCGTGAAGAACGTGCATCTTTCAGTGCATCCGCCTTTGGGCCACGTCACGCTGGTGGCACCCACGCAAACGCGCCTGGAAGTGGCTCGCGCTTATGCCATCTCGAAGCTCGGCTGGATTCGTGATCAGCAGACGAAATTGCGCTTGCAGGCTCGCGAGACGCCGCGCCGGTTCGTCGAGCGGGAAAGCCATCTGCTGTGGGGGCGGCGCTATCTGCTGTCGGTTGTCGTGAAGGACGCAAAACCGGCCGTGACGCGGGATCACCGCCGCATCACACTCACCGTTCGCCCTGGCAGCACGCTGGCGAAGCGCGAGCAGGTGATGAATGACTGGCACCGCGCCCTGATGCATGCCGTCGTGCCGGCGGTCATCAGCAAGTGGGAGGCGAAACTCGGTGTCAAGGTCT
>CAZZLB010000268.1:0-4725 GCA_964654655.1 uncultured Rhodoferax sp.
GCCATTCACCATTGACCACCTGGACCAGCACGCGGGCGCGCTCATCGAGGCCGTTGTGGTTCGCTGCGCTCATGTTGTAAACACCGTGGGTGCCGACCACATTCTTGACATTTTCAAGCGCATCGCGCAGGGCGGCGCGGAACTCCGGCGTGCCGGGTTTGGCTTTCTTCAAAGCCACAGCGGCAGCTGCGTCGAGCAGGAGCACACCGTCGTAGCTGTAGCCGCCGAAAGCATTGCGACTGCCGGCACCAAACGCGGCTTCATAGCGCTTGACAAAGTCCAGCGACACGGCCTTGGTCGGAAAGCTTGGGCTGAGTTCCTCTGCCACGATCAGTGCACCGGTGGGTGCGATGGCCCCCTCGACCGCCTTCTTGCCGGTCTGGATAAAGGGCAGGTTGACGGTGCCGTGATTGTGATAAATCGGGCCCTTGTAGCCGCGCTCGGCCAGTGCAATATGGGGTGTCGCCCCGGGTGATCCGGAGCCGCCAACCACGACGGCGTCAGGCGCTGCCGCCATCAGCTTCAATACCTGTCCCGCCACGCTGGTGTCGGGCCGGCCATAACGCTCGTTCGTGACGACCTTGAAACCATTGCTATCGGCCAGCGAGGTAATGGCTGTGTAGACCATGTCACCCCAGGTGTCCGAGAAGCCGATGTAACCCACCGTCTTGGCACCGCGCGCCTTGATGTGTTGCGCAACGGCGCTCATCATCAGCTCGGTCGGTTGCGGCACGACAAAAGTCCATAGCGCCCGGTCTGCGGCCAATGGCGGCAAGGGTGTCAGCGCAACCATCGGTGTCTTGGTTTCAGCAGCCACCTGCGCCATCGCTACCGCAGAGGGCACACCGTTGGAGCCCATCAGCGCGTCGACCTTGTCCTCGCTGACAAACTTGCGTGCATTCTTGACGGCCGCATCCGGCTTGGATTCGTCGTCCAGAATGATGTAGCGTACAGCCTCACCACCCAGGGTCTTGGGAACCAACTGGAACGCGTTCTTGTAGGGAACACCCAGGGACGCGCCGGGGCCGGTCGTGCCAAGAGAAACCCCGATCGTGATCTCGGCTTGGCTGGCACTGACAGCGAGAGTGCTGACCAGCGCGAGTACTGCATGACGTAGTTGCTTCATGAAAATCTCCTTTGGTTTTGATATGTGAATGTGGCCACCGACGGCGACCGCGCAGACCCTGGTGGGAACAGACGAACTCATGCGACCACACCTGCACTATATAGTGCCTGTACCTCGTCGTTCACGAGCCCGGCTTGTGCCAGCACGCTGCGCGTGTGCTGGCCATACTTCGGCGCGAAGGCAAGATGACCTTGCGCGCCGTCGATATCGACTGCCATTGGCTGCATGCTCACCTCCCGCCCATCGGGTAGCGTCGTGCGCGTCAGCCGGCCGCTGAGAGGTTCGAGTTCGCGCACCTGGCGAATATCGTGGATTCGTGTTCCCGGAATGGTCGCCGCTCGCAGGTCTTCCAGAATCTCGGCTGCCAGATGCTGGCGACTGACCTGCGCAATGTCGGCATGGATGGCTTCACGCTGCAGATGCCTGCCCTCGTTGGTCTGTCGTACCTCGTTCGCAACGCAGGCGAATTTTGGGATGGCGGTAAAGCGCCGCCATTGCACATCACTGCCAATGGCCAGGAAGACAAAACCGTCGCTGGTCGGATAGACGTTGGTCGGAATGAATTTGCGGTGCTCATTGCCGGCCCGTGTGATCTCGTTCGGCTGGCAGCCATAGTCGATCAGTGGCAGCACCGTGATGAGCCACGACGCTGCCGCCTGCAGCATGGAGACATGGATTTCCTTGCCGACACCCGTGTCGTAGAGTTCCAGCAGTGCTTGCATGACGCCGGCATAGACCTCGTCGCCGGCTTTCAGGTCGATGATGGGAATGCCGGCGAGCATGGGCGGCCCCTTCGGGTCGCCCGTGACCTCCATGTAACCGCTCATGGCCTGGATCACCGGGTCATAGCCTGGAGCCTCGGGGTAGCGGGGGCCCATTGCAGAAATGCCGGCCCAGATCAACTCGGGTTTGGCACCACGCAGGGTGGCGGGGTCTATGCCCAGACTTTGATAACGTGCGGGCACCGTGTTGCAGCAGAACACATCCACATCGAGTTCGCGGATCAGGCGCTGGAGCACTTGCTGGCCGCGCGGATCCTTCAGGTTCAGCGCGATCGCTTCCTTGCCAACGTTGGGTGCAACAAAATAACTGCGCCGGTCGTCGTCGGCAATGCGGCTGCCAATGTAGCGGTTCGGATCGCCCGGCAATCCCTGGCTGCTGGGCGTGGCCTCGATACGGATGACGCGCCAGCCGAGTTGCGCGAAGCGCAATGTGGCGTAGGGCATGGAAAGCGCTTGCTCCATGGAGAGGACGGTACGACGTTTCATGCAATCTCCGCTAAGTAGTTCATAGTCATCAACCGCCCGCGATCGGTGGGGTCAACATCACCTCGTCCTCGTCGCGCACGGGATGGTTCCGATCCGCGTAGCTGAGATTGACCGAGACCAGCACGACATCGATGTATTCAAACGCTTTCCGGAAGCGCTCGTCCTGGGTCGATAGCCAGTCAAGCAGCATGCCTACATTCTTCACCTTGGTCGGCAAGGTGATGTTCTCGGAGTCGCATCCCATGCTGTCCCGGAGCCAGGCGAAGTACTGAAGCTTCATCGTTGGTCGAGTAGCCCTAGGGGCGGGACTGCCTCAATTCGTGGATGGCGCGGGCAACGGTTTCCGGCGACATCGGCGGATTGAAGATGCGTACGCCGGTTGCGTTGTACAGCGCGTTGGCGATGGCCGGCGCAATGACGATGGTCGGCAGTTCCGAGATGCCCTTGGCACCGTAGGGGCCTTCGGCGCAATTGCTCTCGATGAAATGCATATCGAGTGGCGGCATCTCCGGTGCGGTGATGAGCTTGTAATCGCGAAAGCAGGGATTCGTCAACAGACCATCTCTGATACGCATGTTTTCGCTCAGGGCGTAACCCAGACCGATGGCGATGCCGCCTTCGACCTGGCCTTCGAGACCCAGGCGGTTGATGACACGACCGACATCCTGCGCCACCGTGATTTTGTCCACCTTGATCTCACCGGTCAGGGTGTCGACGGTGATTTCGGCGATATGTACGGCGTGCGAATAGGCTGCCGAGTGATCCGAGATGTGCTTGGCGCCCTCGGGCTCGCTCTTGGGCTCGTAATAGTCCGTGACCATCACCAGTTCGGGCTCGGCCTGGAAATGCATTTGCCGCAGCAGCCGGTCGAGCTTGATGAGGGGTGTGCCGTCGTCCACGCGGACGACGGAACCACCGCGCAGGTCCATCTTTTCCGCTGGTTCGCCCAGCATCGTCTCGGCGGCGTGAAGGATCTGGGCTTTCGCTTTTTGCGCGGCGCGGCGCGTCCCGTTGCCGGCGATGAAGGTGGTGCGCGAGGCGTGCACGCCCACATCCCAGGGTGCGATGTCGGAATCGTTGTTGACCAGGGTGACGTGTTCCAGCGGCACGCCCAGTTCTTCAGCGACGATCAGGGTGATCACCGCGTCGATGCCCTGGCCGATTTCGGAAGCGCCGCTGATGACCGTCACACGGGCGTAGTCGTCCATCTTGAGGATGGTGCCTATGCCGTCCGATTTGTGGATCTTGGCGCCGCCAGCGTTGTGGATCGACGAAGCCAGGCCGATGCCCTTCTTGTAGCGACCGGGCTTGTCACGATCGGCGGCGAATTCCTTGCGTTTGCGGCTGTAGTCGCAGGCTGTGGCTGCCGTCTCCAGACATTCCACCAAGGCACATTCGCGCAGGAAGGACTTCTGCGGCGTGTATTCGCCGGATTTCTGCGCGTTCTGGAGATGGAATTCAAGCGGATCCATGTCCACCATGTCGGCCAGCATGTCCATCTGCTGTGCGGTCGCGTAAGTGGTCTGAACGTTGCCGTAGCCCCGGAATGAGCCGGCATAGGGGTTGTTGGTATAGATCGCCTGCGCCTTGAAGTCGACCACCGGCACACGGTAGTGTCCGGAGGTTGTGCGCATCATGATGACGGGAATGGTCGGGCCCCATGAGGTGTAAGCGCCGTTGTCGAGCAACACATCGGCACTGCGGAAGGTGAGCACGCCATCGTGCGTACAGCCGGTGCGCATGTGGATGACCGCTGCCTGGCGCGTCGGAGATGCCTTGAACTCCTCCTCGCGCGAATAGATGACCTTGACCGGTCGTCCGGTCTTTCTGGCCAGCAGCGCGGCAATCGGCTCGTAGGGGTAGACGTCGAGTTTGGAACCGAAGGCGCCGCCGACGGGGGGCTGCATCACCCGGATGTCGCCGGGATTGATCCCCAGTGCGGGAGCCAGATCCATCTTGTAGTTGTAAGGATACTGGGTCTGCGTCCAGATCGTCAGTTTGCCGTTGTGATCGAAGTCCGCGATGGCGCAGGACGTTCCCATGCAGCAGTGCGTGACATGGTGCGGACGGAACACGCTGTCCACGACGAATTCGGAGAGCGCCTCGGCCTGTGCCAGATCGCCATGCTTGAACTCGAAATGCAGGCTCCGGTTGCCGGCGAAATTGTCGTGGACCAGCGGCGCGCCTTCCCTGGCGCCGGCTTCGGGTGTGAAGACACCAGGCAGGTCCTCGTACTCGACTTCGATGAGTTCGAGTGCGCGCTCGGCAATCTCCTGTGTCTCGGCCGCGACGGCTGCGATCTCGTCATGCTCGCAGCGCACCTTGTCCTTG